>JALYWZ010000542.1 GCA_030852505.1 Myxococcota bacterium
CCGCTGGGAACGCCTGCGCTGCCGCCCGAAGCTGCTGACGCGCCGCCGCTGCCGGACTCAGAGGGACCGGGAGCACCGCCGCCTTCACTGCAGCTCGGCAGGACCAATGCGAACAGAAGGATCAGGTGACGCACAGCGCCCTGATTATGCCTGATCGACGCTGCGCGCCAGCAGTCCGCGAGCGCCAGCCACACCACAACTTTGCAGCAAACGGCGCAGCCGCCGGTTGCCTTAGCTCTCGGGCTCGTAGTCGATCGCGGCGATCTCGAACTCCTCTTCGACACCGGCGGTCTTGAGCAGCACGACGTCGCCCAGCCGCCGTCCGAGCAACGAGCGCGCGAGTGGTGCAATGAATGCGATGCGCCCCGAGCTCGGCTCCGCTTCGTCAACGCCGACGATGCGATAACGGCGCTCGACGCCGGCGGCCGAGCGCAGCGTGACGCGTGCCGAGAAACGCACCTCGTCTTGCGAGAGCGTTCGCGGGTCGACGAGCACCGCCACGCCGATCCGCGCTTCGAGCTCCGCGATGCGCTCGCCGAAGCCAGGATCCCCTTCTCCGCTCGAGAGGTGGCGTGCTCGTTCCAGCTCGAGCGAGGCAAGCTCCGCGCGTAGCAACGACAGACCGCGTGCGGTCACGTAGTTCGGCGTTCCCTCCGGCAGCGGGACCCGCGGAACGATCAGCGGCACATCGGCCCGGTCCTCTTTCACGAACGCGCGGCTCACGCACCGAGCATGACACAGCCGATCCGCGCCGCGCGTCTTGACCGGTCCAGGCCCGCGTGATACGTAACCCCTCGGTTACTCAATGGCACGCGCCTTAGCCCACGAAGACGTATTCCGAGCCATCGCCGATCCGACGCGACGGGCCATCCTCGACCGTCTCCGCGCGGGGCCTGCGCCCGCCGGAGCTTTGGCCTCGGACTTCAAACAGAGCCGGCCCGCTATTTCCAAGCACCTTCGCGTGCTGCGCGAGGCGCGGCTCGTCAGCGAGCGGCGGGCGGGGCGCGAGCGCGTTTACACCCTCGACCCGATGCCGCTGCAGCGCGTGGCCGGCTGGGTCGAGGGCTACCGCAGCTTCTGGCAGGTCAGCCTGTCCAACCTAAAGCGTTACCTAGAAGGAAAGTGAAAGGATCCCATGCTCGACAGCAAGGCCCGCTCGGTCGCCGATTTGGCTGCAGGAACGATCATCGCGACGGTCGAAATCGCAACTCCACCGGAGCGCGTTTATCGAGCTCTGGCGTCCGAGGAGATCGTCCAATGGTGGGGTTCGGACGATCTGTATCGCACGCAGAAGTGGGAGGGCGACGTGCGGCCCGGCGGAAAATGGCGGGTGATCGGCAGAGGCGCCGACGGCCGGGACTTCGCGGTGAAAGGTGAATACCTGCAAACGGACGAGCCCAGGCTCCTGTCGCACACCTGGGAGCCCGACTGGGGCGGAGGACAGCCGACTCGCGTCACCTACCGCCTCGAGAGCATCGAGGGCGGGACGCGCGTCACGGTCCGGCACGAGGGCTTCGATTCGCGTGAATCGTGTCAGAGCCACGGCAACGGTTGGATCCGCGTCCTCGAGTGGCTGAAGGACCACCTCGCCGCTCCGTCGCCGCGCTCGTTCTTCCTCGTCCGGTTATTGCCGCCGCGGCCGACGTTCATCGTGGACATGAGCGACGATGAGCGGCGGATCATGGGCGAGCACGCCAAGTATTGGCGCGGCCTGCTCGCCGCAGGCACCGCGCACGCCTACGGCCCGGTCGCCGATCCGAAGGGCGCCTGGGGCGTGGGCATCCTCGAGATCGAAGGCGGCGAGGCGGCCGTGCAGCGTCTGGAGGCCGGCGATCCGGTGGTCTCGGCAAACATCGGCTTCCGATACGAGATCTTGAGTATGCCGACGGCCGTGGTGCGCTGAGACGCGCGAGGCGTCGAGCTCAACGCTCTATCGCCACGTCGACGGCGGACGCGCGGAGCACGGACACGAGCGCCCCGGGCTCGAGCGCGACCAGGAAGCCGCGCGCTCCGCCGTTGATGTAGATCCGCGGTAGCTCGAGGATCGAGCGTTCGACGTAAATCGGCATCGGCCGCTTCAGACCGAAGGGTGAGGTACCGCCGACCTGATAGCCCGAGTGCCGATCGGCGACCTCGGGGGCACAGGGCGCGACGCTCTTCTTGGACAGCTGGCGCGCCAGATTTTTGGAAGACACCTCACGGTCGCCATGCATCAGCACGCACAGCGGCTGCTTCTTCTCGTCTTCGAAGATCAGCGTCTTGACCACCTCGTGCTCCGAGACGCCGAGCTCGCGCGCCGACACGCGCGTGCCGCCCCGCGGCTCCCAGGTGTAGAGGTGGGGTTCGAACGGCACGGTGTGCTGCCGTAATACCCGTACCGCCATCGTCACCGGGTAGTCCGCCATCGCGTGCGGCATAGCCCGCAGCCCCGAGAACGCCAGGATCCCGCGGAATTCGGGCGTGAAAACACCCGGAAGTCAAATCGTCGCGCGGAGCTGGGCGTTCGGCGCGCAGAAGCTAAAGTCTGGCGCCCGTGGGGCCGTAGAGCACCCCGAGGAGATAGAAACGCGTGTGCCTGAGCAACGGTAGTTTGCCCCTACGACTTCGCCGCGACGAGTTCGGCTGGGAACTCGAAGTGTATCGACTGTCCGGAGTCGATCGGGGCGTGTACCGGCCGGAACACACGCGGATCCGCGGCGAGCACGCGATCGTGGAGTACCAGCGGCTCCACGATCCGAGCGGTGTGCTGGCGCACACGACCGCTTGCTTGATGCGCACGTTTCCGAACCTGCGTGGCCAGTTCTCGGCCTACAACGGCGACTGGCAACTGGACGCGTCGATCCCGAGGCCGTTGCGCTTGGTCTCCGCCGGCGGGCAGCTCGACGGTTCGGAGCCGGAACAGAACCGCGCCATCGAACGCTGAGCGTTCACTCATCGGTCGCTCCCCCGGCGCCCGCTGCACCTGCGACGCCGTCGTTGCTTCCTCCGCTCTCGTCGGCAGCGCCCCCGTGGCTGCCGCCGCTCGCCTCGTTCTCGAAGCTGGGATCGAATTCGGCTTCTTCGAGGCCGAGCAGCATCGAGCAGGCGCTGCAGAGAGCACAGGCGAACAGGCTCGCGACGACTGCTTTCACAGCGCGGTCCCGATCTCGAGCTCTGCGCCGCCGCTCGTGACGCGCGCCCCGAGCTCGATGGAGCGCTTTTCCGACGAGGAGGGCACGAGCACCACCCAGGTGACGCCCGCCGCCACCAGCGCCCCGCCCGCGATCGCCGCTACGGTTGCGGCGTTGGCCGCGCCGAACGCGCGGTCCCGCAGAGATTTGCCCTCGGCGTTGCAGGCGTCCGCGCGGCACTCGTCGCGCGATTGCCGGTCGAGGTCGTGCGCACGAATCCCGAGCACGGTCGCCGCACCGAGACCGAACAGGCCTCCGCCGCCCAGCGCGAACCCCACCCAGCGCGGCGGGCCCGGCTTCGCTGCCACGCTCGCGCTACTCGGCTTGGGCTCGGAAGCGCGCCGTGACAGCAACGGGAGCTCGACGTTGCGTCGATCCGGACCGGGCTCGAGGTAGAGCACCTGCGTCCACGGAAAATAGCCGGGCGCAGCGGCCCGCACGTAAGAGCGCCCCGGATCCACCGGGATCGGTACGCCGAACGAGGAGGCGGGCACGGGTGCGCCGTTCATCTCCAGCGTGAGCCCGGGCAACCGCGCCTCTGGAGGGACGTCGATGCGAATCGTCGACAGGCGTCGCTCGAGATCCGAGGCCCTGCGGCTCGCGATCTGCTCGCGCTCGCTCTGGTTCGAAGCCCGCGCCTGCTCGCGCGCTTCGACGAACCAGACCCAGGCGCTCGCCGTGCGGCCAATGCGATCGTAACAGTCTGCGAGGTGCAGGACGGTGCCGAGCGCCGGCTCGGCGCGCTGGCTGGCCTCGAAGCGCTCGCAAGCCTTCACGTGTTGCCCCGAGGCGACGAGCTCCGTCGCTTCGCGAAAGAGTGCCTCGGCCATCGCCTTGCTTTGAGTGGGCACCTGCGCGTGGACCGCGGGAGCGATCAGCAGCGGCGCGAGGATCCGAAAAGCTATCGCGAGGGGCCGGGCGCGCGTCACTGGCGGCCGCCGAAGGTCGATGGATCCCACGGGTTGAATTTTTTGGCCGGCGGAGGCTCGCGCGGCGTCGCCGGCGGCGTCACGGCGTCGACCGGCGTGGATTGCGCGACACGTTGCACGTTCGCAGGGGCAGCGTGGCTCGGGAACCAAGACGCGCTCCGCTCCGGCCTGGCTGGGGCGCAAGCGTCCGACTCGAGCTTCGATTGCGGACAGCGAGCGGGCTCGGACCGCGGCGGGGGCGGGCTGACGACCGGCGCTTCCGCCAGCAT
>JALYWZ010000543.1 GCA_030852505.1 Myxococcota bacterium
TGAAAGAGCTGCGCGTCGCGGGCACGCCGAGCGAGCTCGAGCTCGAGCTCGAGCTGTTGCCGGACCAGGACGCCGGCGACGCCGCCCAGGCCCTGACCAAGGCGTGGGTCGAGGCAGGGGTCGCCGTGCGTGCGCTCTCTCCGGCCAAAGCCTCGCTGGAAGAGGTGTTTTCGGCGCTCACGGAGCCAGGCGCGTGACCGGTGCCCTGGCGGTGTACCGGCGGGAGCTGCTCGCGCTGTGGGTGACGCCGCTCGCCTGGGTGTTGCTCGTCGTGTTCCTCTTGCTCGAAGGTGGGATTTTCTACGCGATCGTCGTGCACTTCGCGACGCTGCCCGAGCCGTCCGTCGATTCCGGACCGCTCCAGGCTTTCTTCGGGCAAGAGTCGGTGCTGCTGCTCATCACGTTGATGCTGCTGTGCCCGGCGCTGACCATGCGCTCGTTCGCCGAAGAGCGCAGGAGCGGCACGATCGAGACGCTGCTCACCGCGCCCGTGAGCCCGAGCGCAGTCGTGGCCGGCAAGTACCTGGCCGTGCTCACCACGTTCGCGATCATGTGGGCGCCAACGCTGCTGTACGTGCTGATCCTCGGGAAATCCGGCGACCTCGACGCGGGGACCGTGCTCTCTTGTTACCTCGGCCTGCTCGGCGTCGGCGCGACGTACCTCGCGATCGGCACCTTGATGAGCGCGATGACGCGCAGCCAGCTGGTCGCGCTGCTGCTCACGGTGTTCGTGGTGTTCGGGCTGTTCGTGCTCGGGATCGGCGAGTACCTGCTCGAGGACGGCTGGCTCAGGGACGTCTCGGCGTACCTGTCCATGGGCTCGCAAATGGACGACTTTTCCCGGGGGATCGTCGATTCGCGGCGGGTTTTGCTGGACGTCACGCTGGTCGCTTGCTGCTTGTTCTTGTGCACGCGCGTGGTCGAATCTTGGAGCGCCGAGTGAATCGGGCCGGCGCGATCGGCGTGGTGGCGGCCGTGGCCGTCACGCTCAACCTGAACCTGCTCGCCAGCCGTTTCTACGAGCGCTGGGATCTGACGCGCGAGGCGCTGTACACCCTGTCGGAGCCGACGCTCCGCACCCTCCACGCCCTCGCCGAGCCGGTAGAGGTCACCTTGCTGCTCGGCCGCAGCGACCCGCTGAACCCGAGCCTGCGCCAGCTGCTCTCGGCCTACGGCGCCGAGACCGGCAAGCTCTCGGTGCGGCAGATCGATCCCGAGCAACACCCCGCGGAGTTTGCGGCCCTCCAGAAGAAGTACGGCATCGTCGCGGCGGAGACCGGCGAGGGTCAGACCGTGACCGACGCCAGCGTGCTGATCACCCAGGCCGATCGCCACTGGTTCGTCACCTCCGACGACCTGCTTCGCCTCGAGCCCGACGGCGAGCGCGTACGACCGAAGCTCGAGCAAGCGCTGACGGAGGGCATTGCCAACGTTTTGGTGCGAACCCGCGCCACCGTCTGCTTCTCGACCGGCCACGAAGAGCTCGGAGCTTTCGACGCCGGCCCCGACGGCCTGGCGGAGCTGCGGACGCGCATCGAAAAGAACAACTTCGAGGTCGAAGAACGACAGCTCGGCGGGCCGCGAAAGGGCGGGCGCGGTCTCGACGGCTGCCGTGTGCTGGTGATCGCCGGTCCGCGGCTGCGCTTCGACCCCGCCGACACCGAGGCAATCGTGGCAGCGACCCGGGCCGGCACGAGCGTGCTCGCCCTGCTCTCCCCCGCCCCCGTCGAGCAGGAGCGCTTGGGAGCGCTCGGCCTCGACGCGCTCGCCGAGCTCGCCGCCGCGAAGCTCGGCGGAAATCTGGTGCTGGAAACGGAACCCGCGCGGCGCTTGCCCCGCGGCGTCGGTGAAGTGTTCTTTGCAAGGCCGCGCGCCCACGCCGTCACGCACGGGCTCACCAAGGGTGACCAGAGCGTGTTCGACGTGCTCGTGAGTGAAGCGCAGAGCGTCACTCCGCAAGCCCCGGCAGAAGCGCTGCTCGAGTCCTCGGAGCAGGCCGTCACGCTCGACAGCTTGAAGCCGATCCTCGAGCGCCGCGCCGATCTCGCCCTCGACCGGCAGCGCTCGCGGCAGGTGCTGGCGGTGGCCCACGAGCTCTCGCCGGTCAAGGGCGGCCCCCCGACGCGGCTCGTGCTCGTCGGCAGCGCCACGGTTGCTCAGAACCGCAGCTTTCGCGAGGCTGCGCTGTACGGCAACCGCCTGTTCGTGGAGAACGCGCTGGCCTGGCTTTCGGCGCGCCCCACGCTGGTGAGCGTGCCCGAGAAGCCACCGCGCGAGATCGGGCTCTCCCTCAGCCAGGAATCGCTCGGCGAGGTGCTGCGTTACGTGATGATCTACATGCCGGTGACCGCGGCGCTGCTCGGCGCGTTCGTGCTGCTCCGGCGCCGGGCCGTGGAGACCCGCTCACGGAGGCGGCCCGAGAGCCCTGGCGAGAGCACGGATGCGACTCGATCGTAAGCTGGTCACGAACCTGGTGCTGGTGGGGCTCGCGCTCGCTACCACCGCGGTCGTGTACGTGACACGGGACCGTCCCACCTCGGAAGAACGAGAAGCCCGTCCGCGCAACCTGATCCAGCTCTTCCCGCGCGACGAGCTGGTCCGCGTTCGGATCCGGCACGGCGGTCAGACCCTGGCGCTCCGACCCGAGCCCGCGCCCGACGGCGGAACCACCCGCTACTGGGTCGTCGGTCGCGGCGAGGTCGAAGCCGACGCCGAGGCCGCCCGCTCGTTCCTACGCGCTCTCGAGCTCTCGGCATTCTCGCGCGAGCTCGACGCCGAAAAAGCCGACCGCAGAGCCTTCGGGCTCACCGCGCCGAGCCTCGAGCTCGAGGTCGAATTTCGCCATTCCCGCGGCAAGATCCGCGTCGGCAAGCAGGCCACGAGCCCGAGCGACTCGAGCTACGTCGAAGTGACCGGCTTCGGCGCAGACGCCCCGCGGATCGGCCTGATCAAGACGGCCGCGCTCGCAGAGTTGTCCGTCAGCGAAGAGTCGCTGCGGCCGAGCTGGCTCGTGAGCTACACGCCCTCCGACCTGGTGCGTTTCTCGATCCGGCGCGGCTCGGGCGCCGAGCAACGCTTCGAGCGCTCGGGGCCCGCATTCCGGCGGGAAGGCGGCGAGCGTGTCTCGCGCAGCGCGAGCGATCAACTGCTGATCGAGCTCGGCAGCGCGCGAGCCGCCAGTACTCTCGAGGGTGGGAACGAAGCGTTCGGGGCGGACGTGATCGCGATGGTGCTCGAACCGACGGAGAATCGCCCGGTGGCGCGCATCGAGCTCGGCGGTCAGTGCCCGGGCAAGCCCGAGCTTCTGGCCTTCCGCCGCACTTCTCCGCAGCCGGGCAGCTACTGCGTGAGCCCCGGCATCCGCCGCCTCTTCGACGGCTTCGCCGCACGGCTCGACGACGACACGGCCTTCGCCTTGCGAGCGGACGAGGTCGAGACCTTCACGCTCGAGCGCGGCGAGCAAAAGCTGGTCCTCCGCCGCACCGAACAGGGTTTCGAGCTCGGCGGCAAGCCGCCGTCCCAGGTCGAGCTCGAGACCGGTAACGGCGTGCTTTCGGGGCTGCTCTCGGTGCGCGGCGAGCCCGTGAAGGCTCCGGATCTCGCCGCTCTCGGGCTCGAGCCCCCCGCCGCGACGATCCGCCTCGCGTCGTCGTCGGTCGAACACGTCGCCCACTACGAGGAGCGGGTCGATCTCGGAACACCGCGACCCAACCGCGATCTGCCGCTGCGGCGCCGCGACGACGGCCGGGTGCTGCTCGTGCCGGCTGACGCCGCCGCCGCGCTGATCCCCGATCCGGAGCGGTTCCGAGCGCGCCGCTTGCTCGAGCTCACGCCTTCCGACTTCAAGACCCTGGTCATCCGCCGCGGAGCCGAGCGAGAACGGCTGCGGCGCACGGACACGGGGACCTTCCAGCTCATCGAGCCCGCGGGCCACGAGCACGACGCGGGCGCGGTGCTGGAGTTGGTCCAGGCGCTCGGCACGCTCGAAGCCGATCGCTGGGTGGCGACCAAGCCCGAGCCCGCCCACGGCCTCGAGCACCCCACGCTGACGCTGGAAATCGGCACCGAAAAAGCCGGCAAACCGCAGATGCTGCAGCTCGTGGTCGGCGCCGAGACGCGCGGTGGTTTCTTCGCCACCCTCACCGGCCACGAGGGGGTGTTCGTGTTGCCGAAGCCGCTCGTCTACGAGCTATCGACCTCGCTCTTGTCGCGCTCGGTGTTCGTGGTCGATCCCTCGAGCTTTCGCGGCATCGTGTTCCGCGCGGGGACGACGACCCTCGAGCTCGAGCGGCGCGCGGACGGCTTCGTGGCGAAGGCCGCAGCCGGAGAGCTTGCGCCCGCGCTGATCGAGCGACTCGTGGCGACCG
>JALYWZ010000086.1 GCA_030852505.1 Myxococcota bacterium
GTCCAGAGCCGGCAGCGCATCGCAGCCGGTCCGCGCAGCCAACCAGACCAGCGAGCAGCCGACGTCGTCCGCTTCGGCGTCGCTTCCCGGCGGGCGCTCGCGCAGCGACAGAGCGAGCAGCGCACCCACGAGCGCGCGTTCGCGCGAGCCTTGAGGCCCGCGATCGAGGATGTTCTGCAGGTTGCCGTGCGGCGTCTCCGCTTGCGAGGGCTGAAGCAGATCGATCGGCAGTGAGACCGCTTCGAGCGGCGCGTTGCGCCGGAGCTTCCACAGCCCGTTCGACCAGTGCCGCACGGCATTGGCCAGCGTTCCGGTGTGCGGATGATCCCACAGCTCCCGCACGAGATCCGCTGGATCGGGCTCAGCGCTCATATCCGGGCCCTACTTACCATCCTCGAGCGAAAAGAGGGCAATAACGCGCCTTCGCGATCATCGATCGCAGCACGGCGGATCGGCAAATGCCCCGGTTCAGGTCAAAAGACCGATGGAATCCAGGACCGGTCCGGGAGCTTCCGGGCCCACCGTGCGCTTGCGGTTCTTCGCGTCCAGGCGGATCACGGTCGGCACGTGCCGCCGCGCCTCTTCCTCGGTCATCTCGGCGAACGTGGCCAGGATCACCTGATCGCCGGGTTGATTCAGGTGGGCGGCGGCGCCGTTCACGCAGATCGCGCCACTGCCGCGCGGGCCCTCGAGCGCGTAAGTCATCAGGCGCGTGCCGCGGGTCACGTTCCAGATGTGCACCGCTTCGAACGGAAGGATGTTGGCGGCGTCCATCAAGTCGCGATCGATGGTGACGCTGCCCTCGTAAGCCACGTCGGCGTGGGTGACCGTGGCGTGGTGGATTTTCGACTTGAACAGGGTGAGCTTCACGGGAGCTCCTCGGGAGTTGCCGCATGGCGGCCCGCCCGATCGCGGGTCCATCTGCGCAACTCGAGGAAGATAAGGCCGCGCCCGGCTCTCGTCAAAGCCGGGGGAGGCTCAGGAAACTTGGCCTGTGAGCGCAATCGCCGATACCGACAGGGGCGAACCGAGGCTGTCTCTCATGCAGAACAAGTCGAAAGTCGAGATGCTCGAAACCCTGCGAACTCTGGTGCGGGAGGCGCTCCGGCTCCGGAGTGAGGGCTCGACCTACGCCCGGCTGGCCCGGGCCAGTGGCTTGGTCGACGGTTACATGCGCGTCCTGCTCGAGGCCGGCTTGGTCGAGGCGCGGGAGCTGCTCCAGATCGTCGCCGCGGAGCGTGCGGCCGTGGACGGACCGGCCCTCGGCGCCGGCCGCGCTTCGGTTCCCGACCTCAACGCGGCCTAGCCCGGCCCCGGCATTCTAGAGCCGGACCAGCGCCGAGAGCTCTTCGAGCCGCTGGGCGATCTCGGTCTGCGTGAGCGTCGCGAGCCGCTTCGGTCCGACGTCTTCGATGCAGAACGAGGCCACGGTCGCCGCGATCATCACCGCGCGCCGGATCGTGCCCTCGTCGAGGCCGTCGGACTGCGCGAGGTAGCCGAGCAGCGCGCCCGCGAAGGTGTCCCCGGCGCCGGTCGGATCGACCTCGGTCTCGAGCGGGTAGGCGGGCGCGAAGAACGTGCTGCTCTGGTCGAACAACAGCGCGCCGTATTCACCGCGCTTCACGATCAGCCGCTTCGGTCCGAGCCCCATCACGTAGCGCGCCGCGCGCTTGATGTTGTGATCCTCGGCGAGCTGGCGCAGCTCCTCGTCGTTGATCACGAGCAGGTCGACCTTGGCCAGCACCTCGCACAGCGCCGGACGCTCGCCGGAGATCCAGAAGTTCATGGTGTCGGCGGCCACGAGCCGCGGCGACTTCGCCTGGGCGAGCACCTCGAGCTGCAAGGCCGGCTGGATGTTGCCGAGCATCACGAACGGCGTGTCGCGGTAGCTCTCCGGCAAGCGCGGCCGGAAATCAGCGAACACGTTGAGCTGAGTATCGAGCGTGGTGCGGCTGCCGAGGTTGTCGGCGTAGCGCCCCGCCCAGCGGAAGGTCTTGCCGTCGCGGCGCTCGATCCCGGCGGTGTCGACCCCGCGCGCGCGGAGCCCTTCCAGCACGGACTCCGGAAAGTCTTGCCCGACCACGCCTACCACCTGGACCGGGGCGAACAGGCTGGCGGCGTGCGCGGCGTAGGTCGCGGCCCCGCCCAGCGTGTTCGGGAACGAGCCGCTCGGCAGCTCGAGATCGTCGAACGCGACGGAGCCGACGATCAGCAAGGGTTGGGCGCGGTTTCTGGAGTTCGGGTTCATCAGGTTCCTCGACATTGCGGATCTTTCAGGGGAGGGCACGAGCTCTGCGGGTCAGGTCGACTGCGAGGGCGGCTGCGTGCCGCCGAAGCCGCGGCCCTCCGCGAGCAGGCGCTCCGCCCAGCCCGCGGCGCGGCGGCGCCGGCACTCTTCGGCGCGGAAGATCGAGACCAGGCGCGTCGTTGCCTCCGAGAGGTCGTCGTTCACGAGCACGTAGTCGAACATCCCGTAATGGGCGATCTCTTCGAGCGCCGCCCGGAAGCGCCGGGTGATGGTGGCCTCGTCCTCGCTGCGCCGGCCGCGCAGGCGCCGCTCCAAATCGACCATGCTCGGGGGCAAGATGAACACGGCCACCGCGTCCGGCGACGAGCTCTTGATCTGCCGCGCGCCTTGGTGATCGACGTCGAAGATGATGCCGCGCGCGCTGCTCGAGCGGTCGATTTCGGCGCGAGCCGTGCCGTACAGGTTGCCGTGGACCTCGGCCCACTCGAGGAAGGCCTCGTCGCGGATCAGCTTCACGAAGGTGTCGCGGTCCACGAAGTGGTACTCGCGGCCGTCCTGCTCGTTCGGGCGCGGCTTGCGCGTCGTGTGGGAGATGCTGAAGCGCAGCCCGGGGACGAGCTCGAGCAGGCGCGTCGTGAGGGTCGTCTTGCCCGCGCCGGAGGGCGACGACACGATCAGCTGCAGCGGCTCTTCACTCGACATTCTGTACCTGCTCGCGGATCCGCTCGATCTCGGTCTTCAGCTCGACCACCAGCTGCGCGATCGGCGCATCCTGGCATTTCGAGGCGATGGTGTTCGACTCGCGCCCAATCTCCTGAAGCACGAATTCCAAGCGCCGGCCAACCGCTCCCTCGCCGAGGAGGGCGCTGGCGAAGAACTCGAAATGGCTCGTAAGTCGCGAAAGTTCCTCGGCAATGTCGCTCTTGTCGGCGTAGATGGCGAGCTCCTGCTCGAGCCGCGCCGCGTCCACCTTCAAATTCGCGCCGTCGAGCAGGCGTTGCAGCCGCTCCGTGAGCCGCGCCCGCTGCGCGTCGACGAGGCCGGCAGCGCGCTGCCCGATCTCGAGTGACAGGCTCTGGCAGCGCTCGAGGTGACCGCGAATGTCCGCCGAAAGCGCGCGGCCCTCCGTGACGCGCATCGCATCGAGGTCCGCCTGGGCGTACTCGAACGCCGCGCGCAGCGCCTCGCGCAGGCCTTCCGTGTCGAGGTCGGGCGGCGTCGTGATCAGCTCCGGCAGCGCCGTCACGGCCGTGAACGGCACCTCCGCCCCGGGAGCCAGCGCGTCGCGCAGCTCGAGCAGGGACGTGTACAGCGAGCGGGCGCGTTCGCGCGAGAAGCGGGCGTGCGCGATGTCGCCGCCCGAGAGCCGGACCCCGACGTCGAAGCGCCCGCGGCCGAGCCGCTCGCGCGCCAGCTGCTCGACGAAGCCGCCGTGGTCGAGCAACTCGCTCGGCATGCGCACGCGGATCTCGGTGTGACGGTGGTTCAGCGCGCGGAGCTCGAGTGTCAGACGGCCCGCGCCGAACGACGCTTCCCCCGCGCCGAATCCGGTCATGCTTCTCATGAGGGTGGTCGGGTTCGCGCGGCCCGCGAGCGACTAGAGCCCCTTGCGGCGCTTCAGGTCGTCCATCATCCGATGGTACTCGACCTCCCACTTCGACGTGCCTTCCTGCACGTGCCGGAGCTGGGCGCGCACCTCGTTCTGCAGCTCTTGCTCCTGAGCGGCTTCGGCGCGCAGCGGCTCGCGCATCTTGCGGCGCAGCACGTAGTCCTCGGCGAAGATCTCCTCGACGTTGGCGGAGTGCATCAGCATCTCCACCAGCTGATCGAGGATGTAGTCGATGGCGTCGTCGCCGATCTTGATCTTGCGCTCGTCGGCGACGAGCTTCTTGATCCGGTTGAACTCGGTCTGGGGCAGGTTGCGCTGCGCCATCAGGTTCTTCGCGCGTTCGGCGACTTCCTGCTCGTCCTTGACGTATTGGTTCAGCACCGCCTCGACATCGAGCTGAACCTCCCTCGGCGAGGTGACCTCGACGTCCTTCTCGCGGGTGACCGCGGTCACGATGTCGGCCGAAAGCTTGGGAACCTTGGCGCTGTAGATGCGCATGGTCGGCTTCACTAACCCATTTCTGGGGATTTCTGCAGGCGCATTTCCAAAGATCGGCGCCTGCGACGATTTTCCCAGCCAAACCGGCGGATTACAGCCGGCGTTCAGCGATCGGAAGCCGGGCCCCTGGGGCGGTCGCCCCCGCGCAGGCGGCGGAACACGGCGTTCCTCTGGCGCGCCTTGTAGCGGTCGTGGCTCGCGTCGCCGGTCTCGTTCACGGCCTCGCTCTGCGCGTCGAGGATCTGGAACTCGCAGAGCACGTAGACGATCGGGCCGAGGCTCTCGGAGCCCGGGGGAGCGAGCTCCATCAGGTGGGGGGGAACCCGCACCGGCACCTCGGTCACGAACTGGACGACGCGGTAGCTCGGCGCCGTGAAGCGGTTGTCGTTGGGCGCGAACGACAGCTCGAGCGGCGTCTGCAGCCGATCGCGGACCTTGTCCCAGCTCGGGTGGTCGCGGAACAGCTGATGCCAGTCGAAGATCGTGTTGGTGCTCTGCTTCGGCACCACGTAGTTGAAGGGGAAGAGCTGCTCCGTGAGGTAGAGGAGCACGGGCAGCACGTCGTCGCGCGTGCGCGTGACGATCCGGAACCGGAGCTTGTCGTAGAGCGCCGCGGCGGTGGCCTCGGGTCGCGACAACAGCTTGGTGTACGTCGAATCCAGGTTCTTCCGCCCGCCGATGAACTCGGTGATCGGGAAGCCCTCGCTCAGCATGGTGCCGACGATGCGGTAGACCTTCTCTTCGACGAGGTGGAAGAGGTCGCGGTCGCTGACCGGCAAGCGAAACAAGAGCTCGCGGCCGGCCATGTGATTGATGATCTGCATCGCCTTGAGGACGGTGCAGGCGCAGACCTGGCGGTGCCCGTAACCCGACGCGATCTGCAGCAGCTGCTCGATCGAGGCGTTCTCGATCGGCTTCGGGATCTTGAAGTTGAAGTGCCGCCGCAGGTAACTCACGCCATCGCGTTGAACCTGCTGCATGAAAGCGCGGTCCTTCGGCTGATCGAGGTAAAGCTCGTGGTTCTCGATGAACCGCCGCGCCAGCGTCGGATCCGGCAGGTTGAGCTTGTGCCAGTCGATGACCGAGCTGCCCGTCAAAATCAGCCGGACGGCCTCGATGTCGGGCAGACCAAAGTCGTCGAGACGCTTCAGCCGCGGCGCGTTCGGCAGCGTCGAGATGCGCTCACTCGAGCGCGGCGGTTCGCTCTCGGGATCGATCAGTGGTGCGTCGTCGTGGCGTCACCAGCAGCGGGACGCCGGAGCGAGAGGGTTCCGAAAAAGATCCCGAGGGTCACGCCCAGCACCAGGAGCTGGGCCCCCAGCGCCTCGTGCACGGCGAGGAGACAGAACGGAAGAGGCGCCGCGAGATACCAGGGGTTGATCTTCATCAGGATCGAGTCTCCAGGAGCTGAAGCCCGTCGTTCCTCCGCTCGAGGGAGCTCGAACGTAGGTGCGTGTAGGTAATGCTGCTACAGGCCGGGCCGACGGGGCAAACTGTTAACGGGGTCGGGGAGCGAACTCAAGGCTCACGTCGCGGGCACAGTTATTTATGTAGGTAAGTAGGCGCCCGGGTGCTCGCGGGTCCGAGGCCGGGTGAGCTCCAACCCCTCGGCAGGTTTCAGGAAAATCTATTCCCGCACCTCTCGAACGGTGTAGCGTTTCGCTAACGTGAGTCGTCCACGTGCCGTGGGTCCGTCCTGGGAGGTCGTGCTGTTGCTGCTCGCTGTGGCGGGGTGCGGCGATCACGGACTTTTCCCCTCGACGGTCGATCCGGGCCCCGACTTCAGCGTCTCCGAGGTCGTTTTCGATCAGGGCTTCTTCTACTGCCGCGTCGAGCCGGTTCTGTTCCAGAGCGGGTGTGGCCCGGGCAACCCCGCTGCGGGCGACCCCCCGAACGGCTGCCACTCGAGCGTGACGAGCTTTCGGTTCAGCGAGTACATGAATCCCGTCGCCGACACCTGCAACGGCGTCGTTCCCGCGAGCGTCAGCATCCCGCCGACCGCGGCGCAGAATTACCAAACCGCGCAGGCGCGCATGCGCAGAAACCCCGATCAGGCGCCGCTCTTGCGCTACCCGACGGGGCAGGCGCAGCACCCGCGCACCGTGTTCGAGCCGGACAGCGCCGAAGCCGACGTGATTCGTCAATGGGCCACGCAGTACTCCACACGCTGACCGCGGCGGCGCTGCTGTCGCTCGCGCTCTCGGCGGTTCCTGCCCGAGCCGCGGACGACCCCGACGTGTTCGCGCGCGTCGTCGTCGCCGAGACCGAGCTCCGCGCGGGTCCCGGCGTCTCCTATCGCGTGATCCACCGCGCGGTTCGCGGTGAAACCTTCCTGATCGAGACGCGCGAGACCAAGGGCTTCTGGCTTCAGGTCTTGCTCCCCGACGGCCGCACCGCCTACGTGCTCGGCGACACGGTCTCGGCCATCTCCGCCGGGGACGACGCGGAGGCTGGCCTGTCCAAGCCCGGTATCTTCGCGCCCCCCGCGCTGCAGACGGCGCGCGGCGGCTTCGCGCTGATGGCCGGTCTCTACGACGGCGACGGCTACTCGGAGATCCGCCCGGCGCTGGTGATCGCCCCGGCCATCGCCTTCGAGCCCTACATCGGCGTCGCGCTGCGGCTCGACAGCAAGCGCCTCTTGTATGGCGCGTCCGGCACCCTGAACCTGGCCCCTGACTGGGCGATCGCGCCGTTCGTCCAGATCGGCGCGGGCGGCGTGCTCGAAGACCCGAACGACGAATTCATCGCGGACGACCGCCGCTGGTTCCACGCCCGCGCGGGCGGCGGCTTGCTCGTGTCGTTGCGCTTGCGCTTGCTGTTTCGCCTCGAGGCCTCGAACGTCGTGCTCTTCAACGAAGACGACTACGAGAACCGCCAGGCCTACCTTGCCGGGCTCGGGACCTATTTCTGATGGAGACCTCCGCATGAAGCAGAAGCTGTATCTGATCGCGCTGTGCGGCGCGGCGCTCGCGTCCTCGGCCTGCGCGACCGTGCGCCCCGAGCAGCGCCAGCTCCTCGCCGATCCGGTCATGCAGTTCAACGGCGAGGACCCCGACGCCCGCGCCAAGGAGCACGTGCTCGAGTTCCGCGAGGGCTCGAACGGACGCGGCTCCGTCAAGGGCGGCGGCTGCGGCTGTAACTAGCTCCCCGAGAACCCCCTTGAAACGCCTGCTCGAACGACGTCGACGCCACGGAGCCCTGGGGCTCGGGCTGCTCGTGCTCTCGCTCTTGCCGCTGCTCGGGGGGCGCGCTGGGGCGCAGGTGCTCGACCTCGATCTCGGCACCAACGTCTATCTCGAGCCGTCCAAGACCAGCAACCTCACGGTCATCAACCCCTCGGTCGGCATCACCGGCCACATCGGGGACGTGGTCTCGATCGACGCCCACTACGAGGCCGACATCGTCTCGGGCGCCACCGAGTCGATCAAGGGCGGTCGCCTGGCCACGGTCGACATCGTGTCGTCTGCGACCAAGTTCGACGACGTGCGTCACGTCGCGAGCGGTGGCGTGGCGATCACCCGCGAGAACACCAACCTCGCCGTCAGCTACAGCTACGGCACCGAGTCCGACTACCGCTCTCAGGCGTTCGCGGTCACGGCGGGCACCAACTTCTTCCAGAAGAACACCGAAATCCTGCTGTCGTACGCGCGCGGCTTCGACAAGGTCTGCACGACGGCGTTCGCCCAATCGGACGCTCCGAGCGTTCGCAGCCCGCTCGACGCCTCCGACGGCTGCTTCACCAGCGACGACGGCCGCGCCGAGCGCGACGTCTCACTCGACAACTTCCAGGCCGGTTGGACCCAGGCCTGGACGCCGGTGCTCGCGACGCAGCTGGTGCTCACCGGCGCTCTCCAACACGGCTTCCTCGAGAACCCGTACCGCGCCGTGGTGATCGCTCCCGCAGGCGACCAGGCGCTCGAGAACCACCCCGACAACCGCGCGCGCGCCGCGATGGCTTTGCGCGGCCGCCTCTACGTTCGCCCGATCCAGGTCGCGTTCAGCGCGGGTGCCCGTTACTACCTCGATACCTGGGACATCTTCGGCCAGAACTACGAGATCGCCGCCGAGCGCTACCTGTTCGAGGGCCTGCGCATCCAAGCTCGAGGCAGCTACTACACCCAAACCGCCGCGCTGTTTTACAGCGACGACTACACCGGCGGCGAGCCGATCGACGGCCCCAACGGCCAGTACTGGACCGGCGATCGCGAGCTCTCCGCGCTCCACAACCTCCAGTACGGCGGCCGTCTGATTTACGCCAAGCGCGCCACGCGCGACGCGCGCTTCCTCGGCATCTTCCTCGGCCTCACCGCCACCGCCGCCTTCGACGTCATCGACACCAGCCTCGACCGCTTCACCTGGGGAGGCAAAGCCCCCGACGACACGCTCGGCATGCTGCTCTCACTCGGACTGAAGAGCGAATTCTGAAACGGGAAGGCGAAGCGGAGCGTCAGGCGTCCCCGCGAAAAATTCCCTCCGCTCTTCTTGTCTTCCCGCCTTCCTGTTGCACCCCCCACGTCGGAATTGGCTAGCTTCGCTCTCCGCGCAACCCGTGCTTCCGCGCCAGGTCGTACAAGTGCTTCCGATCCATCTTGGCTTCCCGGGCGGCCGCGCTGATGTTGCCGGCGTGGCGATCCAGAAGCCATGACACGTAGCGGCGCTCGAAGTCCGCTTCGAAGTCGGTGCGGATCTCGCGGTAGCTCTTGTCCGCGTCGAACGCCGGGTAGGCCTGTGGCGCGGAGCCGTTGGGGCTGGCGGAGACCGGCAGATCGACCAGGCGGACTTCGTGTTCGCCGCCGGCGGCCGCGACGTAGATGGCGCGGTCGAGCACGTTTCTGAGCTCGCGCACGTTGCCGGGCCAGTCGTGCGCGCTGAGCGCCGCGAGCGTCTCACGGCTCAGCGTGACCTGCGAGGCGGAGGGAACGCGACGGCGCGCGTGCTCGAGGAAACGCTCGACGAGGGCAGGGATGTCTTCGCGGCGCTGGCGTAAAGGCGGCACGGTGATCGGCACGACCGACAGCCGGAAGTAGAGGTCCTCGCGAAACTTGCCGCGCTCGACCTCTTCTCGAAGGTTGCGCTTCGTGGCGGCGATGATCCGGGCTTCGGTGCGGAGCGTCTTGTTGCCGCCGACACGGCGGAACTCACCGGACTCGAGCACGCGCAGCAGCTTCGGTTGGACGTCGAGCGGGAGCTCGCCCACCTCGTCCAGAAACACCGTGCCGCGCCCGGCGAGCTCGAAAGCACCCTGACGGGTTGCGACGGCGCCGGTGTACGCGCCGCGCTCGTGCCCGAACAGCTCGCTCTCGATTAGGTTGTAGCTGATGGCGCCGCAGTCGACGACCAAGAACTCGTGCTCCCGGTGCGCGCTCTTCTCGTGTATCGCGCGAGAGAGGATGTCCTTGCCGGTGCCGGTCTCGCCTTCGATCAGCACGCAGGCATCCGTGGGGGCGATGCGATCGAGCAGGCCGAAGATGCTGCGCATGGCCAGGCTCGGGCCGATCACGTCGCCGAAGCGCGGCGTTTCACTGGGCAGGATTTGCGCACGATTCGGCTCTGCGCGCAGCAACAGCTCGACGTTGCCGATGGTGATCGTGGAGCCGGGCTCGATCGTGGCTTCGGCCACCGTGGTGCGGCCCACGCGCGTGTGATTCGTGGATCCGAGGTCGCGCACGACGATGCCGCTCGCGCCGCGCTCGAGCACACAGTGATGTCTCGAGACCGTGTCGTCGGAGAGCACGAGATCGTTGTCGGGCGCCTTGCCGATCGACACCCGCTCTCCGAATTTCACGCGGCGGCCGCGTGCGGAGCCGGTTACGACCAACAGCACCAGCTCGTCGGGAACGGGTGGAATGCTCCCGTGCGCGCGAGTCGAGGGCTCTACGGATTGTGAGGGCTGCGTCACTCCGGCTGTTCCCCTTCGATCACGATGGTTGTTTCCTGACCAGCGAGGGTAACGCGACGGACTTCGCTTGTCTCCATCTTCGCGGGGGGCTCGCGCCCCGATGAGTGGGTGGAAGTGAGCTCGATGGTGACGAGGTAGTCGCCATCCGGAAGTCGTGGCTGATGTCGCACGCTGCGCGTCGAACCATCGAGTTCGAGAGTGAAGCCCTGGAGTGCGCGCGCGGCGCCAACTCGAGTGAACGACACTTGCAAGCGCGAAGGGCCGGAGTGCGTCGCCGGCAAACGGAAGTTCAACGGCTGATCTTTGGGCCAATCCGGTCCGAGCGTCGTGAGCACGAGCGCGAAGCCGACGCCGAGGATCAACAGCGCGCCCTTTCTGCGATGTCGCGCGCTGTCTTCGCTGCCGCCGAACCAGCGGCGTCGCGGTGCCGGCTCGTTCACGGCGCGGGGCGCGCGGG
>JALYWZ010000544.1 GCA_030852505.1 Myxococcota bacterium
AGCCGCGCGGGGCCGGCTCGGAGCCGCCGGGCCGGGCTGGGAGGGCCGGCTGATGGACGCGCTGTTGAACGAGCTGCGCGGGATGCGCGCGAGCTTCACGCGCGAGTTCGAGCGGATATTGCGCCGTGTCGAGCGCTCGCGCCCGGACGGGGATCTGATTCAGGAGGTTTTGAGCGGACTCCGGCTCCAATCCCTGCCCTGTGTCGCAGCAGATCCGGTGGCCCGCGATCGCCTGGAAGAAGCGCTGCACGACGCGCGCGTGTTCGCGTCCGCGTTCGGCAACGAGGCGCTCGCCAGCCGCATCCGCCACGAGCGCGATCGCAGCAACGCCTTCCAGCGCGCCCTGCGTGGCGCGATGATCACGGGAGCCACCGAGGTCTCCAGGGTGTGCGCGGCCGCCTTGCCCGAGTTCGGCATCGAAGCCTGCGTCGTCGCCGCGCTCAGCCAGCCCGGCAACGTGAAGAGCGAAGCCCGAGTGGTGATCGGCTTCGGCCCGGGCGGGAAGCTCGCGTCGACCGAGCCTATCGCCCTCGACGCGCTGCCCTCTCACGAGCTGCTCGAGCGCAGCGGCCGGACTCAGCTCCTGCTGCCGATCGTGCACGGGTCCGAGCCGCGCGGCGTGGCGCTGATCTCGATCGTGAGCCTGGACTCGACGTTCCTCGAGGATCTGCGCGACGCGTTTGCGGCCGTTCTGGTGGTGCTCGCCATGAAGGCGGGCGCGGGCTAGCGCGTCCAAGCGTCGCTCGCAGGGTCAAACCGACAGCGATACCGCAGGGTTGCTCTCCCGGATCGGACATTTCGTGACCGTCCACGCGGCTCGACCCGCTAGAAATCCGCTGATCGCAGTGATAGTGCTCGGTTCGTGACGAACGCACCGAACTTCGAGCTCCGGCAGCAAGACGCGGTCGCGTTTTTGTCGGGGTTGCCGGACGAGTCGGTCGATCTCTTGGTGACCGACCCCGCGTACGAGTCGCTCGAAAAGCACCGCGCCGTCGGCACCACCACCCGCCTGAAACAGAGCGACGGCTCGAGCAACCCCTGGTTCTCCGTGTTCCCGAACGCTCGCTTCGGGGACCTCTTCGCCGAGGTGTACCGCGTCCTCAAGCGCGACACGCACTTCTACCTGATGTGCGATCCCGAGACGGCGTTCATCGCCAAGCCGATCGCCGAGCAAGCGGGCTTCAAGTTTTGGAAACCGCTGGTGTGGGATAAGTGCCTCGATCCGAACACGCCCGTCTGGACTTCCTCGGGAGTCAAACGCATCGGGGACGTGTCGGCTGGCGAGTGCGTCGCCACGCCCGATGGTCGCGAGGTGGCAGTTCTTGCTACCCGCACCACGCGCGCCGCAACGGTTCGAGTTTCCCTTGCCGATGGCACGAGCGTCGTTTGTTCGCAGGACCACCGCTTCATCACGAACGACGGCAAGGAAGTCGAGGCCGCGGCTCTAACGCCCGGTGCAGAGCTTCGGGTCGCAAAAGCCGGGCTCGATGGCGCAAAGGACTGGCTCAATTTGGACGACGCTCTCGAGGACGAGGAGCGCGTGCTCGAAATGCCGGATCCGAGTCAGTGCCTGTTCTGCGGTCGATCATTCGACGGAGTTCGCGCGGCTGCTGCGCATCAAGCCCGTTTCTGCGAGGCGGCGCGCTCCAAAGCTCACATGGCCGAAGCCCTGGGTGTCGCGCCGAAGCGCTTGAGGCGTTGGATGAGCGATGGACGACTTCCGGCCACCTGGGCAAGGGCGCTCGGGCTCGACCACCTTGCCACAGGACGCTCGCGGCTCCGGTTGCAGAACGACTCTGGCCTCTGGTTCCCCGAACGCATCGCGCTGGATTACGGACTCGGGAAGCTGGTCGGCTTGTTCGCCGCCGAAGGCTTCCGAACCGACTTGGTCGTATCCTTCGCATTTCATCGCGAAGAGAAGCACCTGATAAATCATGTGGCGAGAGTTGCGCGTTCACTGAGGCTGCAGGCAAAGATCGTACAGACGACGGAGAACGGTTGCGTCGTTCACGTGGCGTCCAAGTTCTTTTCGAAGCTCATTGGCAGCTTCGTCGGCGGCACGGACGCGGTATCCAAGTTTCTCACTCCGCGGGCGCTGCGTTCGCCACCTGAATTTCTTCGGGGCGTGTTCGACGGCCTAATCGAGGGGGATGGTCACTGGTCCCACGAGGAACAGCGAGAAACGTACGTCTCGGCATCCTGCGATCTGGCCCATTTCGTGTTGCGGTTCGCCCGGCAGCTTGGCTGGGCTGCAACGCTCCGCCGCGCCGAGAACACACATCGCGGTTTCTGGCGCGTCCGCTTCGACCCGGCGAACCAGGCCAACGGGCTGCGAGTCGTGTCCGTAGAAACCGGTGAGGAGCAAGAGCTGCTCGACATCGCCATCGACGATCCCGCCCAGCTCTATGTCCTTGCCAACGGAGTCGTCACCCACAACTGCAGCATAGGCATGGGATATCATTACCGTGCTCGCTACGAGTTCGTGTTGTTCTTCGAAAAGGGCAAGCGCAAGCTCGCTGATCTCGGCATCGCGGACGTCTTCAACATCCCGCGCATTCGCGGCGGTTACCCGGCAGAGAAGCCGGCGGCGCTGAGCGAGATCCTGCTCAAGCAGAGCAGCGACGAGGGCGCGCTGGTGGTGGATCCGTTCATGGGCTCGGGCTCGACCGGCGTGGCGTCGCTCGGCCTCGGCCGGCTCTTCCTCGGCAACGACGTGGCGGGCACTTCGCTCGAGCACGCGCGGCGGCGGCTGCTCGAGCTGGGCGGGCGCGAGGGTGAGCTGCTGGCTCCCGCCGCGCACGTCCGGGGCCAAATGCAGCTCGCGCTGGGCTAGACTCGGCGAATGACCGGCAAGGAATACGCCGATCTGGTCGCCTCCTACGTCCTGGCGAACTTCGGATCGCGCGGGCTCGTGGTGTATCGCGAAGTGCAGATGGGCAAGACCATCATCGGCAAGAACCGCCACGTCGATATCCTGGTCGTGCACGCGGAGAGCCGCACCGCGCTCGCGATCGAGTGCAAGTACCAGGACAAGTTCGGCACCGTCGACGAGAAGATCCCGTACGCGATCGAAGACATGAACGCCATGGGCGTGCCGGTGTGCCTCGCTTACGCGGGCTCGGGCTTCTCCCAGGGCATCTTGCACATGCTCGCGGCCTGCCCGATAGCCGCGCAGTGCGCGCCGCTCGCCACGCTCGAGCGAACGCGAGAAACGCGAGAGCTCGACATCGCGATCGCCATGGCCTTCCGCTTCTGGGAGCTGGTAGTGACGCACAAAAAGCCCTTCGAGCTCGCGCCCGAATACGCGCAAGAGTCGGCCGAGCCGGCGGTGCCGTCGGAGTCGTTCACGCTCGAGCTGCCGGGGTTCGCTGCAGTGCGGCGCGTCCCGGAGTGACGCCGTACGTCATGCGCCGCATGCACCTGTTGGTCGGGTTGCTCTCGATCGTCGCCTTCCTGATCACCGGCTTTTTGATGTCGGTGCACGTGCCGGCGCTGTCGGAGTGCGATCCCGAGCTGCGGCTTCTCTACCGTTCGCGCCACGTCTACCTGATGTTCGCCGGGGCTGCCAACGTGTTGCTCGGGCTCTACGTCGAGGAGTCCTCGAGCAAAGCCCGCACTCTGCGCCGCGTTGCGAGCGGCTTGCTCCTCGCCTCGCCCGCGCTCGCCGTGTTCGCCTTCGCGCACGATCCCAAGGCTGGAGCGCTCGCGCAGGCCGGCTCCGGCTCGCTCGCCGCGTTTGCGGTGTTCGGCGGCACGCTGCTGTTCCTGCTCGCGGAAGCCATCGCACGCGCGCCCGCTCGCAGCGCGCGCTCGAGGCCGTGAAAGACCGAGCCCGGCCGCGCTCCGTGTCGGAGAGCGTTCCGTGGCGTTTCCCTTTCGGCCACTGCCGTAGAGACCGGCCCGATCCGAGACCTGTGCAGCCGAACCGCGTATGCTACCGCCGTCGTGGCCGAGAAGCACGCTCGCATCGCCGTGATCGGAGACGTGCACTCCGCGTGGCAGCCGTTCGACGTGCATCACTTCAACCGCAGCGACTACGCGCTGCTGCTCGTCACGGGCGACCTCGGCAGCAGCGCGCGCCGCGACGGGGTGTCGATCGCTCGTTCGCTGGCGCACCTCGAGAAGCGCACTCTGATCATTCCCGGCAACGCCGACGCCTCAGAATACGCGAAGCTCGCGGCAGAGTTTTCGTATCAGCGCGGGCGCGCGGGTTTGATGGACGCTTTGGACGCACCCCCCCGGGGCGGCGTCGAGCTCGCCGGCTACGGGCTGCACCCGGTCGAGCTCGGCGCGGAGGGCGTCACCTTGATCAGCGCTCGACCGTTCGCGACGGGCGGCAGCCTGTTCTCTTACCC
>JALYWZ010000087.1 GCA_030852505.1 Myxococcota bacterium
CTCGTGCGGGACGAGCTCGGTGCCGGCTACGGAGCGCCGAGCGCGCGCGGCCGCCTCGCAGCCACGTTTGCGGAGAGCGCCGGCCTCGCGCTCGATCCCACCTACACCCAAAAAGCATTCGCCTACGCGCTGCGCCGCACCCAGCTCGCCGCCTCGAACGAGCGCGTGCTGTACTGGCACACACTGTCGAGCGCCCCACTCGAACCGCTGCTCGCCGGGGCGCCCGAGCTCGCCGGGCTGCCGCTGCGGCTTCGTGCACTCCTTTGCCCGGTGGTTTAGCGCCTCGAGTGAGGGCCCGTTCCGGGTTGCACGGGCCGGTGAGTTGGGTCTAATTCGGAGCGAGTGTCGCTCCTGTTCGGCTTGGGTCTCTTGCTGCTGCTGGCGATTCCGTTCGCCCTTGCGCTGCGGCGTTCGAACGAGTTGTTCGTGGCAGAGGTGCGCGCGGGCCAGCTCGAGATCGTGCGCGGACGGCTGCCGCAAGGCCTGTTCGACGACCTCGAAGACGTGTTCGCGCGGGCCAAGAGCAACGCCTCGTTGCGAGTGGTGGTCGAGGATCGACGCCCGCGGCTCGAAATCCGAGGCGCCGACGAGGGCACGGCGCAGCGCGCCCGCAACGTGATCGGCCGTTTTCCGCTGGCGGAGATCCGGGCCGGCCGGCGTGCCCCGAACCGCGCCGCGCGACGCAAGCGCCGGGCTTAGCGCGCTTTTGCGTTTTTGCGGGTTGCGGCATTCCGCCCCAAGGCCGGGCGCGTCGAAAGCAGTTGCGATTCGCGGCCCCCGGCGCAATTGGAAGGCAGCAGGATCGATGTCGATCTCGCAGCTCTTCGCTTCAGTCAGGAGGATCGCATGAGTTCCAACAATCACCGCTCGATCTGGTTTCAGCGCGTCATCTTCGCCAGCGCGCTCGGCGTCGCCTCGGCGTCACTCGCCGCCTGCGACAACAATCCGACCAAGGACAAGGTCAAGGCCGACGTGGCCGAACCGGTGAAGACCGCTACCGCTCCCGTCGCGAACGCGCGCACGTACACCTTCTCTCAGGATGGTTCGAAGTTCGAGTGGGTCGGGGCCAAGGTCACCGGCAAACACGACGGCGGCTTCAAGATCTTCAGCGGGACGATCCAGGTTCCCGACGGCAAGATCGAGAGCGGGTCGGTGACCGTCGATGTCGACACGACGTCGGTGTTCAGCGATACCGAGAAACTTACTGGCCACCTGAAAAGCGCGGACTTCTTCGATGTGGAGAAGTTTCCGAAGGCGCGCTTCGTGTCGACCTCGGTCACTCCGGGTGGCGCGGCCGGTGCTACCCACACCGTCACCGGAAATCTGGAGCTGCACGGTGTAACCAAGTCGATCTCATTTCCTGCCAAGATCAGCGTGAGCGATTCGGAAGCCTCGATCGACGCTGAATTCGGGCTGAATCGTAAGGACTTCGGCATCCTCTACGCCGGCAAGGCCGACGATCTGATCAAGGACGACGTCCTCATCAAGCTGGACATCGACGCGAAGGCCAAGCCGGCTCAATAGCGCGTAGCGCTGCGTACGAATCCGACCGTGACCGTCTGCGTTACGGAAGGACCAGGACTCGAAGGAGCGAAGTTGGAAAGCCCGCTCGTCGCACCCTCGCGATGCATGGAGCGTCGCGAAGTCGGTAGACGGGCGGGCGCGCTCTGTTAGACTCGATTCCCAGCGTTCGGGGGTTGGCGACGAGCCACCGCCCTCGAGGACCTTCCGCCGGTCGGGTTTACTTCTATGCGCTTCCGCGATCCCCTCAGATTTGTCCTGCCGCTCTGGGCGTTGGCTGGTTGCAGTTCGCCTCCCTCCGAGCGCCCCCGCGGTATCGACCCGCCGCCTCCGCCGAATGGCGGCAGCGGTGGCAGCGGAGCTGGTAGCTCCGTCGTCCAGGGCGGCATCGTCGGCAGCGGCGCCACGGGCGTCAACGTGGGCGGCAAGCCGTCCAGTGTCTGCGAGACGATGCCGGACCTCGAGCAGTGCAAGCTCGTGCCCGAGGAACCGGCTTGCGGCGACGGCCTGATCAACCTGCCGGAGCCCGAAGAGTGCGACGACGGCAACAGCAAGCCTGGGGACGGTTGTTCCGGCACCTGCAAGGTCGAGAGGTATTTCAAGTGCGAGACACCGGGCCAGCCCTGCGTCTCGACCATCGTCTGCGGCGACGGCGTGGTGGGCCCGGGCGAGGCCTGCGACGACGCCAACGTGGAGTCGGGCGACGGCTGCGCCGCAGCCTGCAACCTGGTCGAAAAGGGGTTCTCCTGCCGGGTTCCCGGCAAGAAATGCATTCAGGTCTACACCTGCGGCGACGGCACCGTGGATCCCAACGAGGGTTGCGACGACTCCAACCGCGACGCCGAGGACGGCTGCGACCCGCGCTGTCGGATCGAGACCGGGTTCAAGTGCGAGGGCGCGCCCAGCAAGTGTTCTCCGACCAAGTGCGGCGACAAGATTCAGGAGGGCGCCGAGAGCTGCGACGACGGCAACACGCTGCCGTTCGACGGCTGTAGCCCGACCTGCCGCGCCGAACCCAACTGCAGCGGCGGAGCCTGCGTGTCGAAGTGCGGCGACGGCATCGTGCTCGACGAAGAGTGCGACGACGGCAACCTGCGCGATGGCGACGGCTGCTCGAGCGAGTGCAAGGAAGAAGAGTCGTTCAGCTGCACGAACGCCGACAAGTGCGTCGAGATCGACGGCAAGTGCACGATGACGGTGCCGGCGATTTTCCGCGACTTCAACCGCGACTTCGCGGATTGCGAGCCAGCAGAGAACAACCACGCCGTGATCCCGGGCATGGTGCAGAACCAGCTCGACGACGACGGCAAGCCCGTCTACGCGATGGCCGGCGGGAAAACCCTGGCCACGGGCGGCATCACCTCGAAGGCGACGTTCGCGAACTGGTACCGCGACGTCGGCGGCAACACCAACCGCACCATCCCCGGCTCGATCCTGCTCTGGGCCAAGGCCGCCGACGGCAAGGGTGCTGAGGGCTACGTGAACCGCTGGGGCCCGAACGGCGAGCAGTGGGTGGGCCTCATGGAGTTCGACGCCAAGGGCGGCGAGATCCAGCCGGCCTGGTGCGGGACGTCGGGCGTCGAGCTCGATCCGGTGACCGGCGATCCCGCCCCCACGTGCATGGCCTGCACGGCGCCGGATCAGTGCAACGAGAACCCCGATCCGCGTTGCACGATCGACGATCCGACGACGCAGAGATGCCTGGACCGCTGCACGGTGCAGGACCCGAACTCGATGAACCAGTGCGTGGTCACCGAGACCCGCTACGACGGAAACCCCGTGTTCTTCCCGATCGACGGGGCGATGGGAGCGCTCACGCCGGCCGGCATGTATGCAGCTGGCGAGATCCCCCCGCCCTATGGCTGGAACTACAAGGCCGAGGGCGTCGCCATCCAGGGGCTGGAGAACGCGGGTTATCCGGTGCCGGCGGGCGCGTACCGCGCGACGCACAACTTCCATTTCACGACCGAGGTTCGCTACTGGTTCCTGTTCGACGGCCAGACCGAGATGAAGCTCGACTTCACCGGCGACGACGACGTGTGGGTGTTCTTGAATCGGCGGCTCGCGGTCGATCTCGGCGGTTGGCACGTGCCGGTCCCCGGCAGCGTCACCATCACGGCCACCGGCATCGAGACCTGCGCCGCCGTCGGCGCCGATCCGTACCGGCTCGTGTGCGACGACAGCACGCTCGCGGATTACGGGATCGAAGCCGGCAAGGTCTATGAGATCGCCGTGTTCCAGGCGGAGCGCAAAGAAAAGGGCTCGTCCTTCCAGCTCACGCTCAGCGGCTTCAACCAGCTGCCGAGCGACTGCACCACCAACTGCGGCGACGGCGAGGTCGCTCCCGGGGAAGAGTGCGACGACGGCGCCGAGAACACCGGTGACTACAACCACTGCAGTCCTTCCTGCACGCTCGGTCCGCGTTGCGGCGACGGGATCAAGCAGGCCGAGTACGGCGAGGCCTGCGACGACGTCAACGACGGCTCTTACGGCAACTGCGCCCCCGATTGCCAGCTCGGTCCGCGCTGCGGCGACGGCGTGGTCCAACCCGAGTTCGAGGCTTGCGACGACGGCATCAACGACGGTGGCTACGGCGAGTGCTCACCCGGCTGTGTGCTCGGCCCGATCTGCGGGGACGGCAAGCTGCAGGCGGAGTACGAGATCTGCGACGACGGCAACAACGTCGACAAGGACGGGTGCAGCGCCGCCTGCAAGCGCGAGATCAAGCCGCCAGATTGATGCGCGGGCGCCGCGCGCGCGTCGCGGCGCTCACGGGCGATCTCAGCTCGAGGGCTCGGCCTGAACGTCGTACAGGCCGAGCGCGCGGTTCGCGGTGAAGCGGATGCGTCCGGCGATCGACTCTTCGTCCTGGATATCGTGAGCGAGGGCGATCACGTCGGTCAGGGCATGGCGCGCCGCGCGGAGCTCTGCGAGGAGCCAGCGCACGTCGACGGCCGAAGGCTCGGCGCCTGCGGACAACGCGCGCTCGATGTCGCGGGCGCGCCACTCGACGAGCACGGCTCGAGACGGCAAGAAGCCGGCGCCGCCGCAATCTGGGCAATCAGCGGGGCCGAAATCGGTAGGGACCTCGCCCCCTCCGCCGCAACTCGAACAGCTCGGAGCCCGGGACGCCGTTGGGGTCATCGGAGCGTCGTTTACCACATCCCGAGGTGTGTTCGAGCTCGGCCTTGCGCTGCACAAGGGCGGTCGCCCAGTTCGGCGGTGGGGCGAGGGAGGCCTGTTTCCCGCTCTCTGGTGCGCGTCACGAGTCCGTACTTGATCGGGCCGGATCGCGGCCCCTAGATTGAGGGTCCCCTTCGCGGGCCCGAGGTAATGGCGCTCCTTTTCGATCCAAAGATCCAGCGGACATTTGCCGTCGAACCCGAGCTGATGATCGGCCGAGCCTGGTTGTGCGGGCTGCGCCTGGATCGCCCGTACGTATCCGCTCACCACGCGACGATCCGCTGGGCGGGCACGCACTGGGAGGTGCGCGATCTGGGCAGCCGCAACGGCACCTTCCTGAACGGCGCCCAGCTCCAGCCGGGCCGCGCCTACGCGCTCACCAGCGGCGCGGAGCTCGCCTTCGGTCAGCGCGCGGAGTCGTTCCGCATGACGGACGACGGCCCGCCTCAAGCGATGGCGATCCCGCTCGACGGCGGCGAGGCGCTGGTGGTCGAGAAGGACGTGCTCGGCATCCCCTCCGAGAGCGAGCCCGAGGCGAGCCTGTATCGCGACGTCGACGGGCTGTGGAAGCTCGAGGATCTCGAAGGCAACCTGACCGTGCTCGAGAACCACCGCACCTTCGACGTGGCGTCGCGGACCTGGCGCTTCTCGTGTCCGGAGGTCGTGGGCTCGACCTCGGCGGGCGGTTACCTGCAGCTCCCGAAGCCGGTCGTGCTGCGCTTCTCCGTCTCTCGCGACGAAGAGCACGTCGAGCTCTTCGCGCAGCACGACGGCCGCGGCATCGATCTCGGCAGCCGCACGCACAACTACATCTTGCTCACGCTGGCGCGGCTCCGGCTCGAAGACGTGAAAAACCAGGTGGACGACCCGGCCTGCGGCTGGGTCTACCAGGAAGACCTGTTGAAGGGTCTCGCCACCACGGCCACCCAGCTCAACATCGACATCTTCCGGATCCGGCAGCACTTCGCCAAGGCGGGGCTCGGGGACGCTCTCAACGTGATCGAGCGTCGCCCCCGCACCAAGCAGCTGCGGATCGGCACGGCGAACCTCGAAATCAGCCTGCTTTGACCGAAGAATCTCGCTGAAATCGCGAGCCATGCGGGGCGCGCTCGGATTTTCCAGGGTTTCGGCCGATCCCGGGTCATGAAATTGGCTGTAATCGCGTGTAATCGACGAATTTTGGTGTTCCCGCTTAGATGGGTTCGTTCGGGTGAGTCCACAGACCGCAACAACCGGAGCGACCCCAATGAAGCGCCTAGACGACATCCCTGGATCGATCGACACCCACAGCGCTGAGATCCGCGCCATCGCTGCGGGCGCGGACGACTCGAGCGGGCAGAGCCTGCCTCTCGCCGAACTGTGGAAGCTGCTCGTGACTGGCGCCGTACGCGTCGTCGATACCTTCCACACCGACCAGCGCTGCTACCTGACCTTGGCAGCCCCCGCGACCCTCGGCAGAGCCCCTCGGCGCTTGTCGGCACGCAAGGTCGTCACCCTCCAGCGCATCCTGCTGGGTGAACGTCAGAAGTCCGTCGCGCTCGACTGCAACCTGGCAGCGTCGACGATCGCGCTCACGGTCGCCGAGTGCTTGCGGACGCTCGGTCTCGACAGTCGGACGGCGCGCGTGCCGTCGCTCGTGGTGCTCGCGGCGCACGCGTCGCGCGGCCTCACCGACGTGCTCGACTGCCGCGTCAGCGACTTCGCCTCGCCGGCCCCGGACGCCGGACAGAGCCCGCGCCCTTACCGCGTCGTCAGCGTCGCGCGGCCGGACCTCGATCTCGGACCCGCGTTGTCTACCGCCGAATACGCGGTGGCTCGCTTGCTCGTCGAGGGCAAGAGCTACGCCGAGATGGCGCTGCTGCGCGGAACCTCGGTGCGAACCGTGGCGAATCAGGTCGCGTCCGTATTCCAGAAGGTCGGCGTGTCCGGCCGCTCCGAGTTCTTGAGCTCGCTGGTCCGCTCGCCGCGCTTCGCCGCGCTGAGCACGGAATCCATCACGGAGCTCGCTCGCACGCCCGAGCCCGCGCCCGCGCACCGGGCCATCCCGCGCTCACTGCGCAGCGTGCGTCTCGCCGAAACCCCGGCGCCAATCTGGGACACCCCGCCGCGTCTCGAACAGGGACCGAATTCCGCACCGCTCTCGTCTCGCGTGAATCGCGTGCTCGCTGCCCAATGAAGACTGCTTCCGGACGCGGTTGCTGATTTTATAAGTCCTGCTGCCCCGGGCACACAGCGCGGAATGCGCAATCCTCCGCACGCTGCAGAATTGCCGTGTACGCGGTCTTCCGTGCGGATCGAGAGACGCGGAGTTATCGTGCGCCGATGCGAATGAAGGCGCGCTTCGGCGTTTCGGCGTTAGCGGTGTGGTTCCTGCTCGGGTGTTCTTCGCAGCCGCCGCCGAAATCGCAAGACAGCGCGCTGCTCGGTGACGTGATGCCGAGCTTCGAAACCCGAACGCTGAACGGCAACCCGCTGTTCAGCGGTGCGTACCAGGGCCGCCGCGTGGTCGTGAGCTTCGTCAGCGGGGATTGCGAGGCCTGCGACCAGACACTGCAGGCCGCGCAGGGCATGTACGCGGACTTGAGCGATGTGGTCGTGGTCGGCGTGTTCGGACCGAACGAGGCCGCAGACGCCAACCTGACCGTGCAACAGAACGAGCTCCGCTTCCCCGTGGTGGTCGATGAAAACGGGAAAATTGCGGAGCTTTTCCGGGTGGCGGAGCGCCCCACCACCTTCGTGGCGGACGGCTACGGGCGCGTGCAGTGGGTCGGCGGCGCCGGGCTGACTCAGGATCAGCTCACGTCTGCCGTGCAAAGCGTGGACTGAGCATCGCTCAGTACGACAGCTCGCGGCGCTGCCCGCCGAGCTCGAACTCGGCGCTGAGCGGCGCGCGGCCCAGCAGCTCCACGCTGCGCGCATCCGGTTGGCTGCCGCCGACGTGGACTCGGAAGCGACCGGGCTCGAGCACGCGCTTGCCGTCGTCGTCGATCAAGCTCAGGTCCTTCTCGGTGAGCCGGAACTGGACGCGCCGAGACTCGCCCGGGCCGAGCGCGATGCGCTGAAACCCGCGCAGACTGTGGATCGGCTGGACCGACGAGGCCTCGAGATCCTTGAGGTAGAGCTGCACCACCTCTTCACCGTGGGCCTTGCCGGTGTTCTGGACCGTGACGTCGATCTCGAGTGGCTGGCTGGCGTCGGTCTCTGCGCTCGAGAGCTGCAGATTCGAATACTCGAAGCTGGTGAAGGACAGCCCGAACCCGAACGGGTAGAGCGGCGAGTGCTCGAGGTAGCGGTAGGTGCGTCCCTTCATCCGGTAATCCGCGAAGTCCGGCACGTCGCCGATGCTGCGCGGGAAGGTGAGGGGGAGGCGACCGCCCGGGTTGTAGTCGCCGAACAACACGTCCGCGATCGCAGTGCCGCCCTCTTGCCCGGGGTACCAGGCATCGACGATGGCATCCACGTGGTCCTCTGCCCAGTTGATGCCGAGCGCGCTGCCCGCGATCAATACGAGCACCGTCGGCTTGCCGAGGGCCACCAGCTGCTGCAGCAGCACCTCCTGCAAGCCCGTCAGGGACAGGTTCAGCTTGTCGCCTGCCGCTTCGGAGTTGCTGGCGTCGCCCTGCTCGCCCTCGATCTCGGCGGAGAGGCCGAGACAGGCGACGATCACGTCCGCGCGCGAGGCCATGCTCACGGCTTCGGAGAGGTTACCGGCGCGGCTCAGCCCGTCCGTGGCAGTGCCGAGCAGCTTGCAGCCGTCGGTGTACCAGACCTTCGTCTCGGGCGAGACCTTGGCGCGGATGCCGTCGAGCGGCGTCACGGCTTCCGACGGCACGCCGTAGTAGTTCGCGACCAGCACGTGCTTGTCGTACGCGTTCGGCCCGATCACCGCGATGCTGCGCAGGGTCTTCGGCAGCGGCAGCAGATTGTTCTTGTTCTTGAGCAGCACGATCGACTCGCGCGCTGCACGGAGCGAGAGGGCGCGATGTTCGCTCGAGTCGTTGACCTCGTAGGGGATCGACGCGAACGGCACGCGCTGCGGCGGATCGAACATGCCGAGCAGCATCCGCGCGCGGAACAAACGACGCAGGCAGATGTCGAGATCCGCTTCGGTGATCAATCCTTGCTCGACCGCGGCGGGGATGTGCTCGTACGTGCAGCCGCAGTTCAGGTCGCAGCCGGCCTTGACCGCCATGGCCGCCGATTCCTCCCAGGTCTTCGTGACCTGGTGGTGCTCGTGAAAATCGCGGATCGCCCAGCAGTCGCTGACCACGTAGCCATCGAACCCCCACTCGTCGCGCAGGATGCGCTGGAGCAGCGTGATGCTGCCGGAGCAGGGCTCGCCGTTCGTGCGGTTGTAGGCCGACATCACGCTGTGGGCGCGGGCCTCGGTCACGCAAGCGTGGAAGGCGGGCAGGTAGGTTTCGCGCAGGTCTTTGGGGCTCGCGACGGCGTCGAAGCTGTGTCGGAGCCCTTCGGGCCCGCTGTGAACGGCGAAGTGCTTCGGCGTGGCGACGAGCTTCAGGTATTTCGGGTCGTCCCCTTGCAGCCCACGGCAGAACGCGACGCCGAGTCGCGCCGTGAGGTGCGGGCACTCGCCATACGTCTCGTGGCCGCGGCCCCAGCGCGGATCGCGGAAGATGTTGATGTTCGGGCTCCAGAAGGTGAGCCCTTTGTACATTCCGTAGTCGCCCTGGCGCAGGTACTCGTGGTGCTTCGCGCGCGCCTCGTCCGAAATCGCGACCGCGATCCGCTCGAGCAGCGGCGCGTTCCAGGTCGCGGCAAGCCCGATGGCTTGTGGAAACACGGTCGCAACACCCGCCCGCGCCACGCCGTGCAGGCACTCGTTCCAGTAGTTGTGTGCCGGGATGCCGAGCCGCGGGATGGCCGGCGCCTCGTGCAGCATTTGTTTCGCCTTCTCGGCCAGCGTCAGGCGCTGGACCAGATCGGCGACGCGCGCGTCGAGGTCGAGGTCGGGATCGTGAAACGGGAACTCGAAGTTCGAGGGTGCGGCGGACACGTTGGGGCGACTCCTTTAGCCTCTCGGGGGCGGCCAACTACAGCCCACCTGCAGCGCGGGTCAAACGCTGCGTGGCTGGGTCGCGGGCCGGGGAGCGGCATTCGACCCTCAGTAGCGTTTTCGCCAGATCAGGTCGACCGCGGATGCGCCTTTGTCGCCCACCTGGGTGGATAACGACCAGGCTCGAGCGAAGCGGAACTCGACGGTCAAGAAGGTGCGGTCGGGGCTCTGTCCGGGTGCCGGCTCGCCGAGCGCCTGGGTCACGCGCGCAGCGACGCGCGGGGTGAGCTGCACCACCAGCTCGGGGCGCGGCGCACCCGTGCTGGTGTCGATGCGCGCGGAGACGTCGAGATCGGTCACGCTCGCGAGGGCTCGGTTCAGACCTTGTGCTGCAGTGCCGCCCGCGACGCCCACCGCCGTGGACAGGGAGTCGCCGCTGCCTGCGCCGAACGAACCCTCCGGGGTTCCGAACAGCAGCAACGTCAGGATCTCGTCCTGGCTGAGCGGCGGGTCCGAATTGAGCCGCAGCTTGCCTTGCTTGGCGGTGCCCGTGTATTCGGCGTACACCGTGTACCCCGCCGGTGAGTCGTAGCGAGCGACCGCGCTGATCGTGGGGTTGTCGGGTTCACCGCCGGTGAACGTGACGCTGCCGCGCTCGATCTCGAACTTCTTTCCGGAGATGTCCAGCGTGCCGCGGCGCGTGTCGATCCGGCCCCGCACGTCGAGCTCGTCGCCCAGGGTCGCCTGGACTTTGCCGGTGAGCGTCACGTTCGCCTGTTGTCCCTTTTTGATCGAGACCTCGCCGAGGTTCACGCCGATCACGGTCTTTTCGGCGGGTTTTTCGCCTGGCGCGGCCTCCTCCTCGATCGGCTGGAGCGGGATCGCGGTGAACTCACCGTCTCGCCGGCGGTAGCCGACGCGGATCCGCGGGTCCTGGTCGAGGGGCTGGATGCCTTGCGGTGCGAGCT
>JALYWZ010000545.1 GCA_030852505.1 Myxococcota bacterium
ACGTTGGCTTCGAGAACGACGTGGGACGCGAGCGCGGGGGCGGTGGCGGTGGCGCTGGGCTCACCGAGCACGGCGCGCAGCGAGTTGGGTCGATCCGGAAGCGTCCGCGTGCCGAGGCCCATGCCGACGCGCTCAGGCGTGAGCGACGGCCAGCGCTCGAAGCGCTCGGCGACGGTCGCGACGATCGCGGCGCCAGTGGGAGTGACGAGCTCGGCCTCGATGCCGGCGTCGTAAGTCGGGATGCCGCGCAGACAGAGCAGCGTCGCGGGCGCGGGCAGCGGGAGCAAGCCGTGCTGGCAGCGCACCGTTCCGCGGCCGAGCGGCAGCGGCGAGGCCACGACGTTGGCGCCGAGGTACTGGAAGCAAACGGCGGCCCCGACGATGTCGACGATCGAGTCGACGGCGCCCACCTCGTGGAACGTCACAGTCTCGACCGGCGTGCGGTGCACCTCGGCCTCGGCTTCGGCTAGGCGCCGGAAGATCCGACGTGCGAGCTCACGCGCGCTCGGCTCGAGCTCGGCGCGGCCGATCAGCGCGTCGATCGTGGCGTAGTCGCGCTGGGGCTGGGTCGCGTCCACGTCCACGACGAAACGGCTGCCGCCGATGGCTCCGCTGCGCGCCGCCCGGTGCTTGAGCCGGTAGCCGCTCAGGCCGAGCTTCGCAATCGCGGCTTCCACGGCCTGGAACGGCACGCCGAGGTCGAGCAGCGCCGCGACGCACATGTCGCCCGCGATCCCGCTCGGCGCGTCGAGGAGCAGCAGCTTTCCGGCTCCCGCCTGCGCTGCGAGCGGCGTTTGCGCCGAGCTCAATGGCGCGGGGAGCTCGTGGTGATGATCGTGGTCGTGATCGTGATGGTGATGGTGATGGTCGTGATGGTGGTCGTGATGAGGATCGTGATCGTGGTGATGATGATCGTGATCGTGATCGTGCGAATGCTCGTGCGAGTGGGTGTGCACGATCGGGTTCCGCGTCATGTGCCGCTCCTGCGCAGCATCCGCGCAACCGCCACCGCAGCGCCGAAGCCGTTGTCGATGTTGACGACCGTGACCCCCGAGGCGCAGCTCGTCAGCATGCCGAGCAGCGCGGTGAGGCCGGAAAAGGCCGTGCCGTAGCCGACCGAGGTCGGGACCGCGATCACGGGCACGCCGACCAGGCCGCCGACGACGCTCGGCAGCGCGCCTTCCATACCCGCAATCACGATGATCGCCGGCGCCGTGTTCAGGACGTCGAGCTTGCCGAGCAAGCGGTGCAGACCGGCGACGCCGACGTCGAACACGCGCAGGGCCGGGACGCCGCAAGCCCGGAGCGTTTCCATCGCCTCTTCGGCGACCGGGATGTCGCTGGTACCCGCGGTGACGACGGCCACGGGCGGGCCGGGCCGCTCGGCGATGGGCGCGTGCTCGTAGGTCAGTACGCGGGCGAGCGCCGCGTGGCGCAGTTGGGGTAGCTCGCGCAGCACGAGCTCGGCGTGGGCCTCGGAGACGCGTGTCACCAGCACGTTCTCGCCCGCTTCGAGCAGGCGCCGCACGATGCCCGCGATCTGCTCCGGCCGCTTGCCCTCGCCGAGCACGACCTCGGGGAAGCCGAGCCGGAGCGCGCGGTGGTGGTCGACTTTGGCGTAGCCGAGCTCCGAAAATGGCAAGCGCTCGAGCGCCGAGAAGGCCGCGTCCACGGGCAACGAGCCGTTCTGGACGCGCTCCAAGAGGACCCTGAGCTCGTCGGGAGTCATCGGCGAATCGCGGCAAAGTAGCCCCAAACTCGCGAGCTGTCGAACCGCACCGCTTCCGCGCCCGTTCGCGGTAGGCTCCGCGCATGCCAGCACCTTGTGGGCCACTCCTCGGGCTCGTGCTCGGCGCGCTCCTCGCCCGAGTGCGCTCCGAAGAGCAGCGCCGCGAGCGGAGCCAACTCGAGCCGCTGGGGCTCGTCACCCTGTTCGCGCTCGTGATCTTCGCCCCGATCGCCGCCTACTATCTGGCGCTCGAGCCGTACTGGGCCTACGCCTATTTCCTCGAGAGCGTGCCGCGCATCAGCGCGCTCAACGCGGTGGTGCTGCTCGCGGACGTGGCCAGCGTGCCGCTCGGCTTTTACCTCGGGACCCGCGCGCGCGACGCGCAGAAGCTCACGACCCTGACGCAGCTCGTCGCGTTGCCGGTGCTGGGCGTGTGCGTGTTCGTGGTGTTGCTCCTGCCGCGGCTGAGCGTCCAGGCCACCTACTCGCAGTACCATGGGGATTTCGGCACGCGCCCGGTGGCCGGCAGCCCGCTCGGGCACGCGTTGATCTGGACGACGCTGATCCTCGCGGCCTCGATCAGCTGGACCGCGTTCGCGCTGCGCCGCATGCCCTGATGCCGCCCCAACGTCGGAGTCTTGGCGGGACCAGATCACGATCGCCACTAGCGACCAAGCTCATGAGGATCCGGCGAGGCCGGCGCGGGCTGTTTTCAGCGAGCGACGGACGCAGGACCGTGACAGCCCCCGAAACCCCTCGAAACTTCAGGACCAACGACTAGACTCGCGCTCCACATGGCGAAGGACGATCTGACAGAGCTCCGCGATCTGGCCGAGGGCGTGGTCGAGCGTGCGCGCAAGGCCGGCGCCGACGTGGCCGAGGTGGGAGCGCGTAAGGGCTACGATCTCAGCGTGCGCGTGCGTCTCGGCGAGACGGAGCTCGTGGAAGAGGCGGGGCACCGCGGGATCTCGCTGCGCGTGATCCGCAGCCAGCGCGTGGCCGTGACCGGCACCAGCGATCTCACGCCGGCCGGGCTCGAGCGCCTGGTGTCGGATGCGATCGAGCTCGCCGAGCTGTCGGAGTCGGATCCATTCGCGGGCCCCGCTGCACCGACCGAGCTGTCGAAGCCACCGTTCCCCGAGCTCGACTTGTTCGACGACAGCATTGCGGGCATCGACGCCGCGCGCGGCATCGAGCTGTCGAAGGCGTGCGAGGCTGCGGCCTTCGCGGTCGACCCGCGACTGAAGCTCAGCGAGGGCGCAAGCTTCGGCCGCAGCAGCGGCGTGTCGGTGATGGTGCTGTCCGGCGGCTTCTCCGGCGCGCTCCGGACCTCGTACGCCTCGCTCAGCGTCGCGCCGGTGGTGGAAGACGAGGGCGGCAAGAAGCGCCGTGGCCACTACTGGACCGGTGCCCGGCACTTCTCCGCGCTCGAGGCCGCGGACGCCGTGGGGCGCGAGGCGGCCCAACGCACGCTGAAAAAGCTCGGGCCGCGCAAGGTCGCGACCACCGAGGCCCCGGTGGTGTTCGATCCGGACGTCGCGCGCTCGCTGATCGGGAGCTTCGCCGGCTGCATCCTCGGGAGCTCCTTGTGGCGCAAATCGAGCTACCTGCTCGACCGCGAAGGCACCCAGGTCGCGAGCCCGCTCGTCACGCTCGTGGACGATCCGCTGATCCCGCGCGCGCCCGGCTCGCGTCCCTGGGACGGCGAAGGCCTAGCCTCGCGTAGAAACGTGGTGGTGGACGCCGGCGAGCTCAAGACCTTCTTGCTCGACACCTACAGCGCCAAGAAGCTCGGCCGCGGCTCGACCGGCTCGGCTTCCCGCGGCGGCGGCAGCATCGGCCCCTCCACGACGAACTTCTTGCTCATGAGCGAGCAGACGACGCCGGTGGCCGAGCTGATCCGTTCCACGGCCGCGGGGCTGTACGTGACGGATCTGATGGGCTTCGGCTTCAACGCCGTGACCGGTGACTTCTCGCGTGGCGCGGCAGGCTTCTGGATCGAAAACGGTCAGCTCGCCTTCCCCGTGAGCGAGGTCACGATCTCCTCGAACCTCGACGCGATGCTGAAGGGGATCGACGCGGTTGGCGACGACCTCGTGCTCAAGACCAGCACCGCGAGCCCCACCCTGCGTGTCTCGCGCATGACGATTTCCGGGACATGAGCGGCGTTCGCCGGCGCAAGCAACACGGCTCGCTGATCCTCGGCGCGGCGCTCGGCATTTCGATTGGACAAGCGCTGGCGGAGACGCCGCCGTCGCGAGCGACGCCCAGCGCCGTGAGCACGCCCGCGGCGGATCCGCCCCGGCCGGCGAGCGCGCCACCCCGGCATTCCGCCAAGCCGTTATCCGCCAGTCAGCGCAATTGATTCGGCGCTCCCGGTGACGCTCCCGGATCGGCGTGCTCGCCGAACTCGGTGCTGTCCGTGTCCGGCGAGTCGAGGCTGCGTCGCGCCAGGCTGACCCCCGCGCGCTTGCCCGGCAGCGCCGGAAAACGCGAGAGCACGCTGCCGTCGGCCGCGCGGAGCTCGAGCGGCTCGCCGCTGTTCGAGAGACCGCTCTTTCCGAGCTGCGGCAGGCGGATTTGCCGCACGGCTGGGTCGAGCGGTACGT
>JALYWZ010000088.1 GCA_030852505.1 Myxococcota bacterium
CCGCCATGGCAGAGATCCCCGTCCCCACCAGCCTGTCCGCTTGGAAAGCGCTCGAAGCGCACCTCCCCCACGTCGCAGCCCGGCACCTGTCCGAGCTGTTCCGCGAAGATCCGGAGCGCGCCGAGCGGATGAACCTCGATGCGGCGGGCGTCTACCTCGACTACTCGAAGAACCGCATCACGAGCGAGACGCTGTCGCTGCTGTTGCGGCTCGCGGAAGAGTCGAAGCTGCGCGCGCGCATCGACGCCATGTTCTCGGGCAAGAAGATCAACTCGACCGAGAACCGCTCGGTGCTGCACGTCGCGCTCCGCGCCCCGGCTTCGGCCCGGATCCTGGTCGACGGCAAGGACGTAGTGGCCGACGTGCACGCCGTGCTCGAGCGCATGGGCGAGTTCTCGGACGAGATCCGCTCGGGTAAGCGCACGGGCGCGACCGGGAAGCGCATTCGTCAGATCGTCAACATCGGCATCGGCGGCTCGGACCTCGGTCCCGCGATGGCTTACCAGGCGCTCCGGCACTACAGCGACCGCGAGCTGTCGGTCCATTTCGTGTCGAACATCGACGCCACGGACCTCGCCGAGACGCTGCTCGAGGTGCAGCCCGAGACGACGCTGTTCGTCGTCTGCTCGAAGACCTTCACTACGCAGGAGACGCTCGCCAACGCTCGCAGCGCCCGCGAGTGGCTGGTGTCGAAGCTCGGTGAGGCCGCAGTCAAGCAGCACTTCGTCGCCGTCAGCACCAACGAAAAAGAGGTCGCTGCCTTCGGCATCGATACCGCCAATATGTTCGGCTTCTGGGACTGGGTAGGCGGCCGCTACTCGTTCACTTCGGCGATCGGCCTGTCGCTGATGCTGGCGATCGGCCAGAAGCGCTACCAGGAGATGCTCGGCGGCTTCCACGAGATGGACGAGCACTTCCGCACCGCGGACTTTTCGAAGAACCTGCCGGTCCTACTCGGCCTGATCGGCCTTTGGTACGTGAATTTCCTGGGCGCGGAGTCGTACGCCGTCTTGCCGTACGATCAGTACCTGGCGCGCTTCCCCGCCTATCTGCAGCAGCTCGACATGGAGAGCAACGGCAAGGGCGTGGACCTCGCCGGCCGTCGCGTCTCGTACCAGACGGGGCCCATCGTGTGGGGCGAGCCGGGCACCAACGGCCAGCACGCGTTTTACCAGCTGATTCACCAGGGCACGAAGCTCATCCCCGTGGACACGATCGGCTTCATCCGCAGCCTGAACCCGCTCGGCCGCCATCACGACCTCTTGATGTCGAACTTGTTCGCGCAGACCGAAGCGCTCGCGTTCGGCAAGACCGCCGAGCAAGTCGCGAAAGAGGGCACCAAGCCCGAGCTCGTGCCGCACCGTGTGTTCCTCGGCAATCGCCCGTCCAACACGCTGTTGTTGGACGAGCTGACGCCTGCGGCGCTGGGTCGCCTGGTCGCTCTCTACGAGCACAAGGTCTTCGTCCAGGGAGCGCTCTGGAAGATCAACTCGTTCGACCAGTGGGGCGTCGAGCTCGGCAAGGCGCTCGCGACGCGCGTCGCTTCGGAGCTCGAGTCCAAGGCGGAGCCCGAGCTTTCGCACGATGGTTCGACGAACGCGCTGATCCGCCGCTACCGCGCGCGGCGCTAGGTCTCCCAGCGGCGAGTCACTCGCGACGCGGTGCCAGCATCCGGCCACCGAACAGCGCGCCGACCGCGATCGCGAGCGACACCGGTAACACGTGGCCGAGCAACAGGTGTGGCAGGTACGCGACCGGGCACCACAGATCGACCAGCACCCAGCTGGAGCCGCCGACGGCGGCGCCGATCGCCATGCCGAGCGCGCGCGGGTGCACCGGATCGCTCTGGCGCAAGACCCAGAGCGCCCCGAGCAGCGGCACGATCGAGAGCAGGCAGCTCAGCCGCAAGCACCTCAGGCCCGGCCGCTCCACCCACTCGGCCATCATGCCCGGGTAGCAAGCGCTGACGCCACATTTCCAGAACAAGAGCGCGAGCGGCGTGGCGAGCGCCACGGCGATCAACGCCCGGCGCGAGCGGCCGAGCACCGAGCCGCCGCGGGCGAACGCGACCCAGCTAGCGAGCGCTGCGATGGCGGACGCGCCGCTCGCCGTGTCGAAAAGGAGGCTCGTCGGCCGTGGTTCGCCGCGAGCGCCGCCCCAGGCCAAGAAGGCCAGAACCGGCAGCGTCACGAGCGCGATGGCGATCAGGGTGCGCTGAACCTTGAGCGCGTGGCGCGTGGGCGACGGCTCGCGCCGTGCAAGCTCCAGGATCCGCGCGCGCACCACGTCGGGATCGGAAGCCAGGGTCGGGGGCTCTGCGCTCATCAACTCACCGTTTCTCGTCGGGCTCGGCAATCGCGTGCAGCGAGCACGGCGCGGATCGCGGAGTAGGCGCGAAACGCGCGAAGCTTCACCGCGTTCACCGTGGTGCCGAGCACGCGCGCGGCCTGCTCGTGTGACAGGCCCTCGACGCGGAGCAGCTCGAACGCCGCGCGCTGGGTCTCGGGGATGCGTGCCAGCTCGGCCTGAACCAGCATCGCCACTTCCCGGCCCGCAAACTCGTCGTCGGGCGAGATCGTCGTCGAGTCACCGTCGCCGACGTCATCGGCGCAAAACAGCGCATCCACGCGGCGGTGGCGAAACTCGTCGATGCTGAGCCGGCGCGCGATGGCGAAGGCCCACGGCAGCACCGGCGCCCCCGACAGGTAGCTGCCGCGGTGACGGTGGATCTGCAGCAAGGTCTGCTGCAACAGGTCGTCGGCAGCGGCAGCGTCTCGGGTGCGACGTAAGAGGAAGGCGCGGACGCGAGGAGCGATCGCGTCGTAGACCTCGGCGAAGGCCGCGTCGTCCCCCCGCGCGTAGCGGTCCATCGCTGCGTCCGCTCGCCGCTCGGCGGCTTCGCCCGTCCCCAGATCGCGCACTGGCTCACTGGCCGGAGCCAGCGGCTGCGGCCGAGAGGGATACTCCGCCACCGGGATAACAGCACCGCATGCCCCGAGCGCCGCTGTAAGCGGCACCGGGGTGAAGCGCATCCCGGAGTCGGTGATCGGGTGTCGAGCAGAGTCAGGCAAGGGAATGGCCTCCCGGGTGAGGCTTACGGGGTCGGCGCTCGAGCGTTTCGGCGCCAGTAACGTTTTTACCCCCTCGGATCCTTCATTGGACGTCGAATCCGGTAACCAGCTCGCGTTCTGGTACGACGCAATCGGCGCACAGATGCTCCAGGCGCCGGACGCGAAGCTCTAAAAAGTCGCGGCGCTGATTCAGAGCGCGGCGGCGATGCGCGCGGCGAGGCCGGCGGCGTCGCCTTCCAGTTTGCCCGTCGGCCAGCGGATACCGAGCCCGCGCGCTTCGTCGGGCTTGGGGATGATGTGGAAATGCACGTGGTGTACGGCCTGGTGGGCGAGCGTGCCGTTGTTCTCGAGCACGTTGTAAGCGGTCGCGCCCGTGGCCTTCAGCACCGCACGGCAGAGCCGCGGTAGCACTCGTCCGAGCGCTGCCGCGGACTCGTCGGAAAGCTGGTCGAGCGTCTCGGCCGGCTCCTTCGGGATCACCAACGTGTGACCCGGGCTCAGCGGGCTGATGTCGAGAAACGCGAGGACGCGCTCGTCCTCGTAGATCTTGTGACAGGGCAATTCGCCCCGAAGGATCTTGCTGAACACGGTTTCCGCCATGGCGTCGGGAGCTTAAGGCCGGGCCAGCACGCGAGCGAGCGATTTGTGCGGAGTGCTAGGCTTCGAGCCCGACGATGTTGAAGCTCACCAGCGTCTCCGGAAATACTCAACGCCTCGACGGTGGGGCGATGTTCGGCAATGCGCCGCGGGCCTTGTGGAGCCGCTGGGCGCCGCCCGACGAGCTCGGGCGCGTCGCGCTCGAATGCCGGGCGTTTCTCGTCGAAGACGGTGAGAAGCGCGTGCTGCTCGAAACTGGCATCGGCTCGTTCTTCCAGCCCGAGCTGCGCGAGCGCTACGGCGTGCAGGAGCCGCGGCACGTGCTCTTGGATTCGTTGCGAGCGCTCGGCATCGACGACGCGGCGATCGACGCGGTGGTGCTGAGCCACCTGCATTTCGATCACGCCGGAGGGCTGCTCGCGAGCTACGAGGACGGGTCGCCGCCGCGCCTGTTGTTCCCGAACGCGCTGTTCGTGGTCGGCAAGACCGCCTGGCAACGCGCCGAGTCCCCCCACCTGCGCGACCGCGCCTCGTTCATCCCCGAGCTTCCGCGCTTGCTCACCAGCACGGGGCGTCTGCGGATCGTCGAGGCCGCGGGCGACGCCCCACGGCTGCTCGGTGATGCCTTCGAGTTCGTCGAGACCCACGGACACACGCCCGGAATGTTGCACACGCGTGTGCGCGGCGCGCGCTGCTCTGCCCTGTTCGCCGCCGATCTCGTGCCCGGGCGCGCCTGGGTGCACTTACCGATCACCATGGGCTACGACCGCCATCCGGAGCTGTTGGTCGACGAAAAGCGCGCGCTGCTCGACCAGCTGCGAAACGAGCACGGCATGCTGCTCTACACGCACGATCCCGAGATCTCCGGCTCTGCCGTGGAGCTCGACGCGAAGGGTCGTTACGCGCCGAAGCGCGAGGTCGCCCGCATCACGGCGTGGGATCTGGATCGCGACGACTGGCCGAGCGCCTGAGCGCTCAACTTGCCCGCGCTCAGCCCAGGGCTCGGGCCACGATCGCCTGCACCTCCGAGATGATCGACGCGAGGTGCTCTTCGCTGACCATGCTCTCGGCATACACCTTGTAGATCTGCTCGGTCCCCGACGGCCGCGCTGCAGCCCAGCCGCGCGCGCTCGCCACCTTCAGGCCGCCGAGCGGGCCGCCCGCGGGAGCTTCCGTGAGCACCGCCGTGACCGGATCACCGGCGAGCGTCGCGGCGGTGACGGCGTCCTTCGACAGCTTGCCGAGGCGCTCTTTGTCGGACGCGGACGCGGGCACGTCGATCCGCTTGTAAAAGGGCGTGCCATGACGCGCGCGGAGCTCGTCGTAGTACTGCCCCGGATCTTTGCGGGTTTTGGCGGTGAGCTCGGCCGCGAGCAGGCACAGCACGATGCCGTCCTTGTCCGTGGTCCAGGCACTCCCGTCGCGCTGCAAGAAGCTTGCACCCGCGCTCTCCTCGCCGCCGAAACCGAGCGAGCCGTCGATCAGCCCCGACACGAACCATTTGAAGCCCACGGGCACCTCCACCAGCGTCCGGCCGAGCGAGCTCGCGACGCGATCGATCAACATGCTGCTGACGGCGGTCTTTCCGACCCGGAGCGACGGCTTCCAGCCGCTGCGGTTCTCGGGGCGGAACAGGTAGTCGATGGCCACCGCCAGAAAGTGGTTCGGGTTCAACAGGCCGCTCGAGCGCGCCACGATGCCGTGGCGATCGGCGTCCGGATCGTTGCCGAACGCGACGTCGAAACGATCGCGCAACGCGACCAGGTTCTCCATGGCGTACGGGCTCGAGCAGTCCATGCGGATCTTGCCGTCGTGGTCCACGGTCATGAACGCAAAGCGCGGGTCGACTCCGCCACCCACGACCGTCACATCCAGGCCCCAGCGCTCGGCGATCCGGGGCCAGTAAGCGACGCTGGCTCCGCCGAGCGGGTCCACGCCGAGCTTCAGCCGCCCGCGCTTCAAGAGCTCCATGTCGATCACTTGCCCGAGCTCCTCGATGTATTCGCCGGCCAGGTCGGCGGAGTGCGTCGAATCCGAGCGCACGGCGGTCGAGAGCGGCACGCGTTTTACGTCTCCGAGCCCTGCTTCGATCAGCGCGTTGGCGCGATCCTGGATCCAGCGCGTGACGTCGCTGTCCGCGGGGCCGCCGTTCGGCGGGTTGTACTTGAAGCCGCCGTCCTCGGGCGGGTTGTGCGACGGCGTGACCACGATCCCGTCGGCGCGACGAGCTCCCGGCTCCGCGTTGTGACGCAAGATCGCGCGCGAGATCGAGGGCGTCGGAGTGAAACCGCCGCCGAGCTGCACGACCGTGTCTACGCCGTTTCCAGCCAGCACCTCGAGCGCAGTGCGCTCGGCGGGCTCGGAGGCGGCGTGGGTGTCCTTGCCGAGGAACAGCGGCCCGTCGATGCCTGCCTGCTTTCGGTAGTCGCAGATGGCTTGCGACACGGCAAGGATGTGTTGCTCGTTGAAGGCGCGCTTCGACGGACAGCCGCGGTGGCCGCTCGTGCCGAAAGCGACGCGCTGCTCGCGCACGCTCGGGTCGGGAACCAGCGTGTAGTAGTCGCGGATCAAGCGGTCGGGGTCGATCAGCAGCTTCACCGGAGCGGGCTTTCCGGCGAGTTCGTGCGGCGTCTGCAATTCGATTCTCCAGTTCAGGGCGGGCCTCACGGGGCACGCTTTTCCGACCTTACTCCGTCGTTCGTTTCAAGGACCTGTCGGCAGCTGGGGAAGTAGACGGGCCTGAACAGCCGACCGGATGACCACCGCACGGATGCGCACCTTTTCGAAGCAGGACCCCAATAGATTGGTTGACAGGCGGCACGCGACCCCAATATGTTCGCCATCGCTCTTGGTGCCTGAGCGCGTGCTCAGGCCTTCGAGGGAACCCGGTGAGATTCCGGGGCTGCCCCGCAGCGGTATGTGAGAACGAGCTTCGCCCGGTTGCACTAGCCTCCAATGGAGGGGTCGGGAAGCGGCGAACAGTAGGACAGCGACTCCCGTCGCTCTGCTCACGAGCCCGAAAACCTGCCGATGAGCCCGGCGTGCCGCTTGGTGCGCCGGTCGTTGGGCCGCCTTCGAGGGAAGGCCACCGACAGCAGTGGTTCGACACGGTCGCCATTCGGCGCACCGGGTCGTGATCGCAAGTCCCGCGTGTTGCGGACGGGCTCCGCCCCACGCACCGGCAAGGAGGAACGTCATGGTGCAGGCATTCGATGTGCGCGGCGAGCAGGTCTCGCCGAAGTCCCAGGCTCCCGAGAGCGAAGCAGACGGCGAGATCGGCATGCGGGTCGAGAAGCGCGACGGCAGCTTCGAGGCCGTCGATCTGAACAAGATCGTGCGCGCGGTGGCGCGCTCGGCGCGCGGGCTCGAGCGCGTCGACGCGATGCGCGTCGCGCTGAAGACGATCAGCGGACTTTACGACGGCGCCACGACCAAGGCGCTCGATCAGTTGTCGATTCAGACCGCAGCCAGCCTGATCGCCGAGGAGCCGGAGTACTCGCGGCTCGCGGCGCGACTGCTCTCGACCTACATCGACAAGGAAGTCAGCGGGCAGGACGTGCATTCGTTCAGCCAGTCGATAGCGCTCGGCCACCGGCTGGGTCTCGTCAACGACCGCTTGCTCGCCTTCGCCACCCGCGCCGCGCGCAAGCTCAACGACAGCGTAGACCAGGAAAAAACCCAGCTCTTCGAGTACTTCGGCCTGCGCACCGTGTTCGATCGCTACCTGCTCCGGCATCCGGAGAAGCGCACCGTGATCGAAACGCCTCAGCACTTCTTCCTGCGCGTGGCCTGCTCGCTCTCGGAGAACGTGCTCGAGGCGCTCTCGCTGTACCGCGCGTTCTCGTCGCTCGAATACTTGCCGAGCTCGCCGACGCTCTTCAACTCCGGCACCCGCCACGAGCAGCTCTCGTCGTGCTTCTTGCTCGACTCCCCGGTCGATCATCTGGAGAGCATCTACAAGAAGTACACGGACGTCGCGCTGCTCTCCAAGTTTTCGGGCGGCATCGGCCTGTCGTTTTCGCGTGTGCGCTCACGCGGCTCACTCATCGAATCGACCAACGGACACTCGAGCGGGATCGTGCCGTTCCTGAAGACGCTGGACGCTTCCGTCGCAGCCGTGAACCAGGGCGGCAAGCGCAAGGGAGCGTGCGCCGTCTACCTCGAGCCTTGGCACGCAGACATCGAGGAGTTCTTGGAGCTGCGCGACAACACCGGGGACCCGTCGCGCCGCACCCACAACCTGAATCTGGCGCTGTGGGTGCCGGATCTGTTCATGCGGCGGGTCGAAGCCGACGCCGACTGGTCTCTCTTCGACCCGAAACGGGTGCCAGTCCTGCCGGACCTGTGGGGCGAAGAGTTCGAGCGCGTTTACGAGGCGGCCGAGCGCGACGGGCTCGCCGAGCGCACGATCAAAGCCCGCGACCTGTACGCGCGCATGATGCGCACCTTGGCCGAGACCGGTAACGGCTGGATGACGTTCAAGGACACCGCGAACCGCGCCTGCAACCAGACCGCGCTGCCCGGGCGCACCGTTCACCTCTCGAACCTGTGCACCGAGATCCTCGAGGTGAGCGACGATCAGGAGACGGCGGTCTGCAACCTGGGCTCGATCAACCTGGGCCGGCACCTGGTCGATGGGCGCTTCGACTTCGAGAAGCTCGCGCGCTCGGTGCGCATCGCCGTGCGCCAGCTCGATCGCGTGATCGACCTCAACTACTACCCGATCGCCTCGACCTCGAAGTCCAACGCTCGCTGGCGGCCGATCGGCCTCGGCGTGATGGGGCTGCAGGACGTGTTCTTCGAGCTCAAGCTCCCTTTCGACTCGGAGGCGGCGCGTGAGCTGTCGCGCTCGATCGCGGAGGCCATCTATTACTCGGCCCTGCAGACCTCCGCCGATCTGGCCGAGGAGAAGGGCGCGCACCCGTCGTTCCCGGAGACGCGCGCGGCGCGCGGAGAGCTCTCGTTCAACGCCTGGGGCGTGCAGCCGACCGATCGCGAAAAATGGAGCGCTCTGGCACAGCGCGTCCGCCGCACCGGGCTCCGTAACTCGCTGTTGATCGCGATCGCTCCGACCGCGACGATCGCGGCGATCGCCGGCTGCTACGAGTGCATCGAGCCGCAGGTCTCGAACCTGTTCAAGCGCGAGACCTTGTCGGGCGAGTTCCTCCAGGTAAACCGCTACCTGATCGCGGATCTGCAGCGACTGGGACTCTGGACCGAGGAGCTCCGTAACCAACTGAAGCTCGCCGAGGGCTCGATCCAGGGCATCGAGCGGATCCCACGCGAGCTGCGCGAGCTGTACCGAACGGCCTGGGAGCTGCCGATGCGCGCGCTGATCGACATGGCCGCCGAGCGCGGGCGCTTCATCGATCAGAGCCAGTCGCTGAACCTCTTCATGGAGTCTCCAGCGATCGGTCCGCTGTCGTCGATGTACTTCTACGCCTGGAAGCGCGGCATCAAGACCACGTACTACCTGCGCTCGCGCCCCGCGACGCGCATCGCCAAGACCACGCTCGCTCCGCCTTCCACGCCGGAAAGCGACGTCGCGGCGGTGATCTGCTCGCTCGAGAACCCCGAGACCTGCGAGGCCTGCCAATGAACCGCGCATCCCGCCCCTCCCGGCTGCTCGATCCCGGGCTGTGCCTGAGCCTCCGGCCCATGGTGTACCCGGCCTTTTACGACATGTACCGGTCCGCGATCAAAAACACCTGGACCGTCGAAGAGGTCGATTTCGCGAGCGACGTCAGTGACATCCGGCAGCGCCTCGACGCGCGCGAGCGCCATCTGATCGAGCGGCTCGTGGCCTTCTTCGCCACGGGAGACAGCATCGTCGCCAACAACCTGGTGCTGTGCCTGTACCGCCACCTGAACGCGCCCGAAGCGCGCATGTACCTGTCGCGCCAGCTTTACGAGGAGGCGCTCCACGTGCAGTTCTACCTGACGTTGCTCGACACCTACGTGCCCGATCCCGCCGAACGCGAAAAGGCGTTCCAGGCCATCGAGCACGTGCCGTCGATCCAGCACAAGGCCGAGTTCTGCTTTCGCTGGGTGGACTCGATCTACGAGATGCCGCGGCTCGACACGCGCGAGCAGCGCCGAGCGTTCCTGCGCAATCTGCTCGCGTTCGCGACGGGCGTGGAGGGCTTGTTCTTCTTCGCGGCGTTTGCTTACGTCTATTACCTGCGCTCTCGTGGCCTGCTCCACGGCCTCGCGACGGGCACGAACTGGGTGTTCCGCGACGAGAGTGCCCACATCGCGTTCGCGCTCGAGGTGGTAAAAACGCTCCGCGCCGAAGAACCGGAGCTGTTCGACGCCGACTTCGCCCGCGAAGTGCGGGCCATGCTGAGCGAGGCGGTGGAAGCCGAGACGCGATTCGCCGAGGACATTCTGGGCGGCGGACTGGCGGGTCTCTCGCTCCGCGACATGCGCGGCTATCTCGAGAACGTCGCTGATCAGCGCGCGGCTCAGCTCGAGTTACCGGCGATCTACGGCACGAAGAACCCGCTGAGCTTCATGGAGCTGCAGGACGTGCAGGAGCTCACCAATTTCTTCGAGCGCCGGGTGGCGTCCTATCAGGTCGGAGTGACGGGCGCCGTCGTCCTGGACGGCGGGTTCTAGTCACCAGCTCACGGACTTGCGCACAGTGACCGGGTCACCGGTGAACGCGGAGACTTTGGCGCGCCCCATGGCACGCAGCACGCAGGCGCCGACGTCGCGCTCGGCGAAGGGCTCTTCCATCTGAACCGAGCGCACGGCGCCGGACGGCGAGAACGTGATCGCGACGCGGCCGCTCTGCGGACTCTCGCCGCATGACGCGGCCGAGCGCGCAGCATTGCCGACGGCTCGGGAAATGGCCTTCAAATCCGCCCCTTCCGAGGCCTTGCTGGGCTCGGGCTCGCGCGGCTCGGGCTCCGACGCCTCCCGTTCCGGCGCGGGCGAAGACGCGGCTTGCGCCATGGCCGCCATGATGTCGCGCTTGCCATCGGACGGCGGCTCCGAGG
>JALYWZ010000546.1 GCA_030852505.1 Myxococcota bacterium
CAGATCGGACAGCGAGCGAAGAACGCTTCGCTCTCCGTTGACCCAAGGTGGGAGCCCGGTGCGGGAAATCCGCTCGCCGGGTTCTGTCCGGGGGGCGGCCCGAAAGGGCCGTCCCTACCGGAACGAGCGGGAAGATCAGATTTCTTGGGTTGCGCTGCGCGCACAGCGCGACCGAGTAACGGCGCGAAGCGACGATTTTACCGGCGCGCCCTGCCGGCAAATCTCCACGCCGGTATGCGACGCCTTCAGTGCCGCACCCAAAATAAAAAAACTCCTGTCTTCCTGTCTTCCCGGCTTCCTGTTGATCCCCGTATCGCGACGTCAGCGCGCGGGCGGCAAGCCGTACAGGGGACGGTGCCGCCCGTCGTTGACAGCCTCGGGTCGTACTGCCAAATTCCGCCCCGTCAGATTCTGCGGGTAGAAGAACGAAGCGGTCGTCGGGTGTGTGAAAGCGTTCGAAAGCTCGAGTTGGGTTCGTGACTGACGCTCGTCCGCGGCTTGGCTGGCAGAAGCGGCTGGCGCGTCCTTTCGTGGTGTTTCTGATCACGCTCGGGCTTTTGCTCAGGCTCGGGCTCGGCGGAGCGCACGGCACCATCGACATGGATTGGTGGAAGTCGTGGATCGTGTACGCCTACGACGAATCGTTGATCTCGCTCTACGGCAGCCCGGACAGCGAAGTCATCGACGACTACCAGAAGGGCTACGGCTTCGAAGAGCTGCAGCGGCGCCACGCGCGAGAGGTTTCGTACCGGGTAACCTACGGCGATACCACGAAGCAGCGGCGGCTGTGGGTGGCCCAGCCGCCGCTCTACGTGTACTCGCTGATGGTCGTGGGTGGGCTGTACAAGCTCGCGAGCGGCGGCCTCGAGGACACGCGTTGGTTCAACTTCTGCGTCAACCTGCTGAACCTGGTCTCGGCCGCGGTCACGGCGCTGTTGATCCACCGCTTCCTCCGCCGCACGAGCCGGCCGGATCTGGCTTTACCCACGGCCATCGCCTACTGGCTGAACCCACTGGTGCTGCTCAACGCGCCGGTGCAAGGCTACCTCGATCAACTGTGCGCGGTGTGGTTGGTGGCGTCACTGATCATGCTCTACGAGAAGCGCGTCTTCTGGGCTTACGCCCTGTTCGCGGTCTCGTTGCTCATGAAACCAACGGGGGTGGTAGCGCTGCCCGTATTGCTGGTGATCGCGCTCAAGGAGCACGGCCTCAAGCAGAACCTGAAGGCCTGGGCGCTCTGCGCGGGGATCGTGCTCGTGTCGTGGGCACCGTTCATCATCGGCGGTCACGGCATCTCGGTGGTGCTCGGGCTCGCGCGGCTCGGGATGCAGCTCGACGTCGTGAGCCGCAAGGCGATCAACCTGTGGTACGGCATTCAGTACTACCTGCTCGACGCAATCGGCGAGCCGTGGTCGTCACAGGTAAAAACGGGCTACTTCGCCGAGACGACCGGGATCCGACCCGATCGCCTGGGCACGCTGATGTTCCTCGCCTTCACGGCGCTGAACCTCGGTTCGCTGTGGAAGAATCTCGACAAGAACCGGCTGGCGATCTTCTCAGCGGGCGGTTTGCAGGTGCTGGCGAGCTATGCGCTCCGCACTGGCCAGCACGTGAACCACTATTTCTTGGCGATCCCGCTGCTGGCCGTGGTCGCGCTGCTGTCTCGCGAGCGCCTGGTCTCGTTCGCATTCGGCTGCTTCTTGTTCTTCACGGCGGACGTGATCTTCTTCGGCTTCGGCCGCGACGTCGACACGTTCATGGGCATGCTCTCCGAGGCGGAGATGCAGGGCGTCACGGTGCTGCTCGCGGGCGCGACGTTGCTGAACCTGGTGTTCTCGTTTCGCGTGGCGTACCCGGGTAACGAGCTCTGGAGGTTCTTGTGGTCGCAGCGGAGGGCGAAGCCGGCGTACCGCGCCGCGATCGCGGCAGCGCTGCCTCTAGGCGTCGCAGCCGGCTACCTCTGGGTGCAGACCGAGAGGGATCCGGAGCACGCCGCTGCCTCGTTCTATTTCGACAGCTCCCGCGCGATGCCCGGCGCGCGCGGTCGGAAGTTCTTGGGACGCGTCGATTTCCGGCATGCCACGCTGGAGGAAATCGACGGGAACATGATCGTCATGACTCCCGGCGATCCGCAGCTGGAGTTCGACGTGCGGCCGAAGCGCAGGGCGTGCGCGTACATCATGTTGATCGAGATCACGCCGCCTGCGCAGACCGTTCTGCAGCTCTTCACGCACCCGAACTCGGAAGGCGAATTCTCCGAGGAGAGGAGCCGCGAGCTGTTGCTCAAACCCGGGCCGAACGAGGTCTTGATCGCGCTCAGCCGCGACGAGCTCAAGAAGCGCATGCGGCTCGATCCGGGCGATGAGCCCGGCCGTTACCTGATTTCGCACATCTCGGTGCGCGCGCTCCGGCGCGGCTGCAAGAGGATCGCCGACGCCCTGGGGCCCAAGCGCGCGGTGGCGCGGGCGCTCTTGAGCTCGGCCGACATCGAGCCGGATTCCGATTCGGACTAGGCCGGCTCCGCGTCAAAAACCGAACGAGCTCGTGACGCCGGCGCCATAGCGCTTGCCGGACGCTTTCAGCGCCGGGCCGAGAGAGCTCTCCGAGACGGCAGTGCGCTCTGCAAGCACTGCGAGCCGGCCGAAGAGGTCCACACGCAATGCGTGGTCACCGAAGCTCGTTTCGAAGCCCGCGCCCGCGGTGAACAGGTGGCGATCGCTATCCAACCAGCGGGGCGTGCCGAATTGCTCGGGGAGCGGAGAGCGCTCGAAGGCGTAGCCTGCGCGCAGACGGAGCTCACGAGGCGGGCCTGCGAGCAGCCGGTACTCGAAGCCGAGCCGAGGCACGAAGCGATCCCGAAGCTCGAGATCGGCGAGCGGTTGCGGGCGGTAGCCGGGGTCGATCGGGAAACCGCCGAGCGTGAGCCGCGTGGTGCTGCGACCGTCGGGGGGCCGCCACTCCGAGAAATTCTCCCAGGCTATCTCGGCGAGCACGCTCAGGCGACCGAGCTCGTGGGCGGTGCCGAACGACAGCGCGCTCGGATAATCCGCCGGGGTGACGATGCTTTCGACCTCGTACCGCGCTGGGATCGCCGAAGGCGGCTCGCCGACGTCGCCGGCCAGATCGCCGGCGATTTTCTGGTCGATCCGCGCGCGGTGCCGGTAGGCGAGCGCGAGCCGCGTGTGGTCGGTCACCCTCACGGCCGCCCCCAAACCGAACGAGCGCGCCGAGGCGAGGTCGGCGTCCACGTCGTGGCGGAGCTCCGAGTCGTACTCGTTCGGTCGAGCCAGCCTGCCGCCCACGCCAAAGTCACCGCGCACTCCCGCGAGCACGTGGAGCGCCGCGCCGAAGCTCAGCCGCGGCACCGGCTCGATGCCGAACCCGAGCGCCCCGAACGAGACCTGCGGCCGGTTGGTGTCGAGTACCCAGCTCTCGTCCACGGTCGCGATCCCTTCGATCCGCGACAGCTTTCCGTTCGGCAGCGAGAGCAACGCTCCGACACCGAACGGGACGCCGAGCAACGTGCCGCGCGAGACCAGGCCCGCGCCGAGCGTGTGTACTGTGTGATCCGCTTCCGAGCGACCGCCTGGCTCGAGCGATGCGCCGCTCACGGAATAATCGACGCACACCCAGGAGCGCGTGCCGCGGGCGAGGTTCGCCGGGTTGTAGTAGCTCGCCGAGCAATCCTCGGCGCTGGCGGTGCCGGCTCCGGCGAGCGCGCTCGAACGAGCACCGGCGAGGTGTGCGTCGCGCGGTCCTTCGGCCAGGGCGGGGCCGCTCGCTGAGAGACCGGCGAGCACGATCGAGGTCGAGCGGCAGAGCCGGTTCAATACACGAGCTCCGAGCTGATGCCGAAGAAGTGAGCCATCCCGCTCACGCGGACGTCCGCGAGCTCGGGCGAATCCTCGGGGTGGCGTTTGCTGTGGCGGCGTTCGTGGAGGAGGTGCGCCTGGTACGCGAGCGCGAAGCCGAGCGGCGCGTTCAAGAGGTGCACTCCGTAGCCGAGCGTGAACACGCTGCGCGCGTTGTCCCAGCGGTTCGCGGTGCCCACCTGCTCGGGCAGCGGGCTCGGCTCGTAGGCGTAGCCCGCTCGGAGCGCGAGCTCGACTCCGGGCAACGACCACGGATAGGAAACGCCGAGCCGTGGGCCGACCGTGTCGGTGAGCTCCACCTCTTCTTTCGGGAGCGCAGCGCAGCTCGCTGCGTCGGGCGGGCACTGGACCGTTTGGCCGAGCCAGCCATCGAAGGCCGACCAGCGCTGCAAGTCGACCCCGAGCGCCAGGCGAACGGGGCCGAGCTCGTGCGCCCACTCCATGCCGATCTCGGCGGG
>JALYWZ010000547.1 GCA_030852505.1 Myxococcota bacterium
GGCCACGGCCGTCACGTACCTCGTGTACACGCTCGATCCACGCACACGCGAGTTCTTCCGCAGCGACTACTTGTGGCCGACCACGATCTTCGTCGGCGCGGGTATCTTGCGGTTCTTGCAGATCGTGCGTCACCGCCCGCGCGCCGAGAGCCCGACGCAAGAGATGCTGAGGGACGGCCCGTTCGTCGCGATCGTGCTGTTGTGGCTCGGGCTGGTGTTGTTCGTCGTTTATCGGTTGAGGCCGGGGTGAGCCCGGAGCGTCGCTGATGGACACGCTCGAAGAATCGCCGTCGCTGCGTGACGTCAGCGGCCCGATCGACGACCTGGCGCTGACGCTGCCGGTGTTCCTCGGCTACCATCTCGGCGTCGCGTTTCTGCCCGTGCGCAACGCGGCGGATCTGGTCACGCACGAGCTCGTGCGCTTCGCCGAGAACAGCCTGGCCGGCTACATCGCGCTGACGGTGATCCTCGGCCTCGGCTACGCCGCGGTGTTACTCGTGCTCGGACGCGAGCAGCACCTGCGCTGGGAACGCTTCGCGCTGGTCCTATTCGAGGGCATCCTGTACGCAGTCGCGATGCGGCTCGTGGCCGGCTACGTCATCGGAAAGATGTCGCTCGCCGCCGTGGACGAAGCCGCGACGCCGCTCGCCGCCCTCGTCACGTCGCTCGGGGCCGGCTTCTACGAAGAACTCGTGTTCCGGGTGCTCGGCTTCGGCCTCGGCCTGAAGCTCGTTTACCTGCTGTTCGCGACCCAGGGCCGGGCGCGCCGCTTCGCCGCAGGCCTCGCGTGGGCGTTGGTCACCGCGCTCGTATTCAGCGGCTGGCACTACGTCGGCGAGTTCGGCGATCCCTTCGAGCTCCGTTCGTTCGTGTTCCGCGCCGTGTGCGGCCTCGTGTTCGTGGCGATCTACGCCCTGCGCGGCTTCGCGCCCGTGGTCTGGACCCATGCCCTCTACGACATCTGGGTGCTCGTGCTCCCGGGCTTTCTGAGCTGAGCGCTCCGCGAACAATATGGGCCACGAACGGACGCCATCGCGTCACCCGGCGCACCTCGGTTCCAAGCTCGCGTCGCAGTCACGATCCTGACTGCAACCCCGCGTGCTCGAAGCACCTCGCAAGAGTGGGGGCGCTCGCGGAAAAGTGCGCGCTGCAGGGCGCGCGCCGGAGCTGGGTTCCCGAGTGGTTCGCGGACGCTGCTGCAGCCGCGCCTCGCCACCGCTGTAGTTGCCCGGCTATCCGGAGCGCCGCGCGTACACGAAGTGCTCGACGTTGCCCTTCGGCCCCGGCAAGGACGAGTCCACGCTGCCGAGCAGCTCGAAGCCCTGGGCGACGACCTGTTTTCGCGCCTCGTCGAGCAAGCGCTCGCGCAGCTCCGGATCGCGGATCACGCCCTTGGCGCGGGCCGCGTCGCGCTTGCCGGCCTCGAATTGCGGCTTGATCAGCGCCAAGAGCAAGCCGCCCGGTCGCAGCGAGCGGAACAGCGCGGGGAGCAGCTTGTCGATGCCGATGAACGAGGCATCGACGACGATCAGGTCGATCGGCTCGTCGAAATCTTCCGCGCAGAGGTGCCGCGCGTTGTTGCGATCGCGCAGCGTGACGCGCGGATCGTTGCGCACGCGCTCTGCGAGTTGGTTCTCGCCCACGTCGACCGCGAACACGCGCCGCGCTCCGCGCTGCAACAAGCAATCGCTGAAGCCGCCCGTGGAGGCCCCCACATCCACGCACACCAAATCGCGAACCTCGACACCGAGCGCGACGATCGCGCCCTCGAGCTTGTGCCCGCCGCGTGAGACGAAGCGTTCGCCTTCGCTGACCCGGAGCGCCGGCAAATCCCGCACGATTTGGCCCGCCTTGTCGATGCGCTCCTCACCGACGTAGACACGCCCGGCCAAGATCAGCGCCTGAGCCTGAGCGCGCGAGGGCACGAGCCCGCGTTCGACGAGCGCGACGTCTGCGCGCTGTCGCTCGAACGAGCGGTGTGGCGTTCCGGCCTTCTTATCCAAGCGAGAGAACTGTAACAAAAACTAGACCGCGACCTCGGGTCTGAGGGACGATTCGCCGCCCCACGCCACTTTGGAGGATCGGATGAACGTCTACGGCCGCGGTGCTCTGGTTTCGCTTGCGAGTGGCTTGCTCGCGTCATTGTTCGCCTCGACGGCGCTCGCTCAAGAAGCGACCGCCACGACCAACGCCCAGGCCGAGGGTCAGGTTGGAATGGGCCTTCCCGGCGCCAACGCCAACGCGAACGCCACGGCCACGACGCCCGCCACGGCCGAAGCTGCCCTCGGAAACACGGACCACGACCTGGTGGTCGGCCACCTGGGCGTCGGCTACCTCGGGCGGCGCACGATTCAGATCGGCGCGTCCGACGCCGGCGGCGCTGCCGTCTCGGCTCCGGTGATCGGTGTTCGGCTGTGGATGAACCAGGGCATGGGCCTCGACCTGGGTCTCGGTCTGTCGATTCAGGACAGCTCGCAGGACAACCCCGCTGGTGAGGACGAGGACGGCCCCAACCACTTCGCGGTGATCCTGCACGGCGGCGTGCCGCTCGCGCTCGCGACCAGCCGTCACTTCACCTTCGAGGTGGTGCCGGAAGCGAACATCGGGTTTGGCTCCGGATCCGCGGGAGACGTCGACTTCAGCGGCTTCCAGCTCGACCTCGGAGCGCGCGCGGGCGCTGAAATTCATTGGGGTTTCCTCGGGATCCCTCAGCTATCGCTGCAGGCTTCCGTGGGCTTGTTGGTCAGCACGTCTCGAGCCAAATCCGAGGCTGGTGACGCTGAAACGACGCAGAAGGTCACGCGTCTTTCCACGGCCGTGTACGACAACCCGTGGAACGTGTTCACCTCCAACGTGTCGGCCCTCTACTACTTCTGAGTGACCTTCTGGGTCATCCTTCCGGGTCGGAGGCGCGCTTGATGTTTCGACAGCTCGGCTTCTTGGTGTTGCTCGTGGGCTGCAGCGGCGCGGACGGCAACGGCGCGCCGCCCGACTTCTTCGGCGTCGATCAAGAAGTGGTCGATACCGATCGCGCGCCGAACGACACGGACGCGCCGCTCAACGCCTCCGAGAGCGGCTCGGACACCGATCGCGCCGTCAACGCCAGCGATGCCGGCGAAGGCAGCAGCTTCAGGCCGGAAGAACCGAACCCGAACCCCGGAGGCGGACCGGGCGGCAACAATCCGCAGTGCAACGCCTTCTGCCAGCGGCTCGGCGAGGCCGGCTGCGGCGTGAACGCCTGCGCTTCGGCCTGTCCGGAGGATGCTTGTCGCGCCGAGCTGATCCGGCTCGGTGACTGCGTGATCGCGCAGGATCGCTGCCCCGACACGGTGGACGCGGGCGATCCGGCGCTCGAGGCCTGCGCCGAGGAGCTCGGCGATTACGTGAGCTGCCAGCAAGAGCCTCCGTCGATGCCCGGTCCCTCGCAGCCCCCGGGTTGCACGCCCGAAACCGGCTGCGACTGCGACGACGAGTGCGACGCCTGCCTGTGCGCCGTCGATCCCGACGGCGCCGACATCTGCGACCAGTATTGCGGGTGATGCGGCGCTGGTGGTCCTTGGGGTTCGGCTGCGCCCTACTGCTCCTTGGCTGCAGCAGCGCGGACGGCGACAGCGCGGCGTCCTCCTTCTTGGACGTCGATCCAGAGGCCGTCGACACCCACCGCGCGCCGAACGACACGGATGCGCCGCTGAACGACTCTCAGAGCGGCTCCGACACGGATCGCGCGGTCAACGCCAGCGAACCCGTGGAGACGCAGAAGGTCACGCCCGAGCCGCCGGACCCGAATGTCGCCAGGGCCGAGTGCGCGGCCTTTTGCCAGCGATACACCAGCTTCGGCTGCGAGGCGCCGCAATGCGTGGCCGGCTGCGTCCAGGAACGCTGCCGCGCCCAGCTGATCCGCTGGGGGAATTGCAGGCTGGAAGTCGAGCTCTGCCCCGAGAGCCCAGTCCTGGTGTCGGCGTGTCCGCAAGAGGGAGCAGCCTACATACGCTGCACGGGCTTCGACGGCCCTGGCGCTCTCACGGTGCCGATGCCGGACCCACGGTCGACGCCGGATCCCTCGGTCCCTCCCGGGTGCACGCCCGATGCCGGTTGCGAGTGCGACGACGAGTGCGACGCGTGTTTGTGCGCAGTCGACCCGAGCGCGGCCGATCTCTGCGAGCCGTACTGCAGGTGATGCGGCGCCGTTCGCCATTGGTGGCCGCACCGCGCTGACAGCGCGCGAGCGCAAACCCGCGCGGCGCGCCGTTTGCTCTCGCTCGAGCGCGTGTGGCTCGACCCGATGCTGGTGCTGGGTGCCGCGCTCGCAGGCGGCGCGCTGTGTGCCGT
>JALYWZ010000548.1 GCA_030852505.1 Myxococcota bacterium
CCGCTACCGTCGGCCCCGCTCGCGTCCGGCGCCCGGAGCTCCGCGGTGCGGTCGAGCGCCGACTGAGCGCGCCGAGATCGTGATCTGACCGCGCAAGGCTGCTACTAGTCCGGCATGGTTCCGTTCGTGGCGATCGTGTTGGCCGCCGGCCAGGGCACGCGCATGAAGAGCGCGACGCCCAAGGTGCTGCATTCTCTCGCCGGGCGCCCGCTGGTCGCCTATCCGCTGCGCGCGGCCTTCGAGGCGGGAGCCCAGCACGCCGTGCTGGTCACGAGCGGCGATCCCGCGCTGGCAGCCGCGGTGAGCTCGGAATTTCCCGGGGGAAAGCTGACGGTCGTGACGCAGAGCCCACCGCGGGGCACGGGCGACGCGGCGCGGATCGCGCTCGAAGCTCTGCCGAAGGGTAGCGAGCGCGTTCTGATCCTGTACGGCGACACACCGCTGATCCGTGCGCAGGATCTCCGCGAGTTGGTGGCGGCGCTCGACCGAGACGAGCAGCCCGACCTGTCGGTGATGACGTGTCGCGTGCCGGAGCCGAAGGGCTACGGTCGAGCGTTGCGCGACGCCCAGGGTCGCTTCGTGGAAATTCGAGAAGAGCGCGATCTGAAGAGCGCGGACGAGCGCGCGGTGGGCGAGGTCAACGCCGGGCTGTATGCGGCGCGGGTCGAGCCGCTGCGCGAGGCGATCCGACAGCTGACGCCCGATAACTCCCAGGGTGAGTACTACCTGACCGACACCGTCAAGCTGCTCGGCGTGGGGCGCAGCGCGGCCGTGCTCGGCCACAGCGACGCGTTGCGCGGCGTCAACGATCGCGCCCAGCTGCACGCCGCGGAAGAGCTGATGTTCGAGCGGATCCGCGAGCGCCACGCCGTCTCGGGGGTGACCTTCCGCGGCGACCCGCGCGTCGACGACACCGTGGAAATCGGCGAGGACGCCGTGATCGAGGCCGGGGTGCGCTTGCGCGGCAAGACGCGGATCGGGCGCGGCGCGCAGATCGACGTCGGCGCGGTGCTCGACGACGTCGAGGTCGGCGACGCGGTGTGGATCCGCGCGTACTCGGTGCTGCGAGCGAGCGTCGTGCGCGCCGAGGCGCAGATCGGACCGTTTTCCCACCTCCGCCCCGAGTCGGAGATCGGGGAGGGCGCGCACATCGGCAACTTCGTCGAGGTCAAGAGGACGCGCGTGGCTCGCGGCGCCAAGGCCAACCACCTCGCGTATCTCGGCGACGGCGAGATCGGCGAGAAGGCGAACATCGGCGCCGGCACGATTTTCTGCAACTACGACGGCTTCGCCAAGCACCGCACCGTGATCGGTGCCGAAGCCTTCATCGGCAGCGACTCACAGCTGGTCGCGCCGGTGACGATCGGCAAGGGAGCCTACGTGGCCACCGGCACGACCGTCACCCGAGACGTTCCCGACGATGCGCTCGCGATCGGGCGCATCAAGCAGGAAAACAAGGAGGGGTACGCGTCGCGGCTCCGCGGACGACTCAAGGCGAAGAAGAGCGGCTAGGTCTAGGCCAATCAGCCGCCGTGCGGCAGGTCAGGAACCCGTCAAGACCCGGCCGGACTCCGGGGGCTCCGCGGGCGTCGCGCCGGCGGACGGGGAAGCGTGAGGAAGCTCGTGCTGCATGCGCCGGCGCTTCACTTCCAGGTACGAAGCGGAGAACGGGTTCGAGGGGATCAACACCGGAACACGGCGGTCGATCTCGATGCCGAGGCGGCGCAGCGCGCCGATCTTTTCGGGGTTGTTGGTGAGCAGCTCGACGGACTGAACGCCGAGCTCGCGGAGGATCGCGGCGGCGACGTCGTAGCTTCGCGCGTCGACCGGGAGGTGCAGGAGCTCGTTCGCTTCGACCGTGTCGGCGCCGAGTGCTTGCAGCGCGTAGGCGCGCACCTTGTTGGCGAGACCGATGCCCCGGCCCTCTTGCCGCAAGTAAAGGAGCACGCCGAAGCCGCGCTCCGCGATCTCTTGCTGCGCGCGCTCGAGCTGTTCGCGGCAGTCGCACTTGAGCGAACCGAAAACTTCGCTGGTCAGGCACTCTGAGTGCACTCGCACCGGAACTGCCCGCTTGCCCTTGACCTCTCCATAGACGAGCGCGCAGTGCTCGCGGCTCAGATCGGGATGGGCTGCAGGGTCATCCCAGCCGTAGACGCACAGCTGAAACTGACCGTGCCGCGTGGGAAGGGGAGAGCTGGCGAGCAGCTCGAGCGAAGCAGGGGTCTTCAAGCGCTCGTTGGGCGGCATTTTTCTTGGGGAGTCTCGCGGACCGGCGAGGCTGCGTTTAGCGCAGCGCCCGTCTCTGAATTTTCCAGTGGCCCCAGCGGGTCCGGATGGAACATGAGCCCGGCGGCAGGGCTGGTCAAGCGCCCCCCTGACGGAGCGCAGTGGAGCGCCGTTTGCGCCGTTTGCCCCCGTTGCTGCTCAATCCGCGACATTCCTGCGGCTTAGGTGCGGGACCTGCCCTGGCCGCACATCTCGAGCACTCCCCGTTCGAGTAGTGCGCGCGCCGGTAGCTTGGAGCCGCCCTTCAAGTCGCGATCCATGTCGCACAGACGCGTGAGCCAACTCTCGAGAGCGCTGCGCGGCAAGCCTTTGACCTGCTGCTCGAGCTCGCGCGCCTTGAACGGCGGTGCGCCTGCGCGTTGAGCGGCTTCGGGCGGCGAAGCACCTTCGCGCAGCGCCGCTTCGAAGCGCACCAGCTGTCGCGTGGACCAGGCAAGCAGCCCGATCAGTCGCACGCTCTCGCTCGGATCGAACACGTCCGAAAGCGCGGTCAGCGCCGCGCCCGCGTCACGCCGGGCTACGGCCCCGGTGAGCTCCCAGACGGTCTGCGTGCGCAGCCGCACGACGCAGGTGCTGACCATGTCTTCGGTGATGATCTGCTCGGCGCCAGCGTACAAACACAGGCGCTCCACTGCGTCGGCGACCGGAGCCAGATCCGGACCTGCGAGCTCGGCGATCAGCTCGGCGACGCCCGGGGCGAGGGCGTGCGAGCGTTCGCGCGCCAGCCGTTCGACGAAACCGGGTAGCTCGGCGCGACCGAGGGGCTCGCAGGCCACGAGATAGCCGTCGCGCAGCGCGGCTTGCATCAGCCGCCGGCGCTTGTCGAGCCCGGTGCCGATCAGCAGCAGCACCGTGCTCGGCGACGGCGCCTTCGCGTACTCGAGGAGCTTCTCGAACGGGTCGGTGACGACGCCGCGTTCGGGAGCGTCCTTGGCTTCCGTCGCTCGCGGCTCCCAGCGCTCGATCTGCCGGACCACGACCAGCCGCCGCTTCGCCATCATCGGCAGCGTTCGTGCAGCCGAGAGCGCGTCGTCGACCTTGCGCTCGCCGGCGTCGAACTGATCCTCGTTCAGACCGGGTACGGCGCCCGCAAGCGCGGCCGTGCGCAGCGCGCGCACCACGTCGGTCGCCGTGTGCGGTTCGTTGGCGAGCACCAGATAGACCGGGCGTAGCGCCCCCGTGGTCGCTTCGTTCTGAGCCTGAGCGGGGGTCATGCGGGAAAGGGCTTAAACCCGGATCACACGGGGGTCAAAGCGTGCGCATCCGCCAGGCCGCCCGAACGCGCTGCTCAGTAGGGCTCGATGAACTTCCAGACCTCTGCGGGCACCCAGGACGACTTTTGTCCCGAATCGGTGGGTGACGGCGTGTGACCGCCATCGTAGTCGCACCAGCGCACGGGGAAGCCGGGAGAACAGCCCTTGTAGTCCGTGCAGACGTGGCCGCCTGCGGGCGGCATCGGCATGGTCTCCACCGTGCAGCCGTTCGTCTTTGCGAAGTAGTCGCTGCTCATGCCCTGGCCGCTGCCATCGTTGCCGAGCGCGGAGAAGAAGGGGATGGGCTCGCACGACTGGGGCATCGATAGCCCGCCGCCCGAGTGCACGATGGCGGCGCGGAACGCGCCCGGGCTTGCACACGCCAGCGTCCAGACCATGGCACCGCCGTGGCTGAACCCCTCGATGAATACGCGCTGCGGATCGATGCAAAGATCGTCCGACAGCTGCTTCACCAAATCACTCACCATCGTCACGTCGATGTTTGGCTTCCACGTGCCGTCCACCGCGGTGGGGGCCGCAAAGATGGTGCTGCCCTGCGAAAGCTCCCAGAGCCCGAAGAACGACGGCGCGATGTCCGTGCCTTTCCCGCCGGCGCCGTGAAAGCCGATGATCAGCCGGTAGGGGTGCGTCTGGTCGTAGTCCGTCGGTGTTCGCAGCACGTAAGGGCGGTCCATGCTCCCGCTCTTCAAGGTGCGATTGCCGTCTTGCAGGGTGCGCGCCTTGCCGCAGCCGGGGGACATCATCGAGCCGCCGCCTGCGCCCGAGC
>JALYWZ010000549.1 GCA_030852505.1 Myxococcota bacterium
GTGGCGGAACGAGCGGGGGCGGAACCGGCGGCGATGCAGCCGGCATGATGTGCCCCTGGCTGATCGAGGTCCCGGTCGCGCTGAACAACCTGGATCCGATCTCCTCCGTGTACCTGCCCAACGACGAAAAGGGCTACACCCCGACCGGCCAGTCCCTGGCGGTGGTCTGGCCCAAGGTCGCGGCGATCGACGAGACGCTGATGCCGGGGCCGAAGTTCATCGTACTGGCGACCGACGGCGATCCCAACACCTGCGACGACAACAGCGCGGCCGCTGCCATGCAGGGCCGTCAAGCCTCCATGGACGCCATTTCCGCGGCAAAAGCTGCCGGAATCACCACCTACGTCATCAGCGTCGGGGAGGACGTGAGCCGCGACCACCTGCGCGAGATCGCCAACATCGGCCAGGGCTACCCCGCGGACGATCCGATGGATCGCTTCTACGTCACGACCGATACGACCGGCCTGGTGTCGGCGCTCAAGGAGATCATCCTCGGCGTGCGCCCCTGTGACTTCGAGCTCGAGGGGACGGTGAAGCTCGACAAGGCAGGCGAAGGCAAGGTCGTGATCGACGGCACCGAGCTCAAGTACGACGACCCGAACGGTTGGTCGCTGACCAGCCCGACGCACATCCAGCTGAACGGCACGGCCTGCGACCTGATTCGCGAAGGCGGCACTCAGATCAACATCGATTTCCCCTGCGAAGTCTTCATTCCGAAGATCCCCGAGTGATCGCCGGCGGCCTTTCGCCGCAGAGACCCGGTGGTAGGCTCGGCGTCTCCGGATGCACGTTCCGATCGCGATCCTCGGCGCCGGTCTGACGGGCCTCTGCGCCGCGCGGACCATCCGGCGCGCGCGGGGAGCCTGTCACGTGTTCGAGCGCAGCCGTCACGTGGGCGGGCACGCGAGCACGACCACCGACCAGGGCTACCGCTTCGATTGCACGGGTCATTTGCTGCACCTGCGCTCGGACGCGCTCCGCGAGGAGGTGCTCGAGCTGCTCGACGGCGCCTGCTCCGAGATCGACCGCAACAGCGTGGTGTTCTCGAACGGCGTCACGACCCCCTACCCGTTCCAGGCCCACACCCACGGCCTCCCGTCGCAGGTGGCGTACGAGTGTTTGCTCGGATTTTTGGCGGCCGTTCAGCACCCCCCGTCCGAGCCCCCGCGAAACTTCGAGGAGTATTGCCTGCGCCACTTCGGCGCCGGGTTCAGCCGGCACTTCATGCTGCCCTACAACCGCCGCCTGTTCGGCGTCCCGCTCGACCAGATCACCACCGACTGGTGCGAGCGCTTCGTGCCGCGACCGAAGCTCGAGGAGGTGATCGCCGGCGCGGTGGGCCTCGAGAACAAAAGCCTCGGCTACAACTCGCGCTTTCTCTACCCAAAGCTCGGGATCGGGGAGCTGCCGTCCGCTCTCGCGCGTAGCGCGGGCGACATCACCTTCGACGCCTCGTTGCTGGAGCTCCGCCCGGAACGGAGGGAGCTCGTGATCGGCAGCGAGCTCGTGCGCTACGAGACGCTCGTCAGCAGCGTTCCGTTGACGGCGTTGCTCGATTCGATCCGCGAGCTGCCGAGCGAGGTCGCCGCCGCGCGAAAGCGGCTGCGGGTCACCGAGCTTCGTTATCTGGACGTGGCGCTCACGGCGCCTGCAAAGCGCCACTTTCACTGGGCGTACGTGCCGGAAGAACGCTTCCCGTTCTATCGCGTCGGCCAATACTCGGCTTTTTCCCGGGAAATGGCCCCGCCCGGCGGCGCGAGCCTGTACGTCGAGCTCGTCGATCGAACGAGGCCCGACCTTTCGCGGCTGGTCCCCGAGGTGCTGGCGGGGCTGTGCGAGCTCGGGGTGATCGAGCGCACGAGCGACGTGCGCTTCGTGCGCGCGAGGCACCTCGCGCAGGCCTACGTGATCTACGACGCGGAGCGCGCCCCTGCGCTGTCGGTGATCGAGCCTTTCCTCGAATCGTCGGGGGTGATTTCGACTGGCCGCTACGGCGCCTGGAACTACTCCTCGATGGAAGACGCGCTCCGCTTCGGAAGCGAAGCCGCCGAGCGTGCGCTGGTCCGATCGTGATACCGAGCCCCGAAGTCTCGGTCGTGATCCCCGTCTACGACGAACAGGCCATCCTCTACGATGCCGTGGCGGGGCTCCTCGAGCGGCTCGCTGCGCGCGGTGTCTCGTTCGAGGTGGTGCTCGCCGAAAACGGCTCCCGCGACGGCACGCTGGACGTGGCGCGCGAGCTCGAGTCGCGCCACCCGGAGGTGCGCCACCTGTCCTTGCCCGAGCCGAACTACGGGAAAGCCCTGAAACGGGGCATCCTCGCCGCCCACGGCGCGATCGTGGTCGCCGACGAGATCGATCTGTTGGACGTGGACTTCCACGTCGAAGCCGTCGCGCGCGTACGTGCCGGGGCGGATCTCGTGATCGGCTCGAAGCTGATGGCTGGAGCCCGCGACCAGCGCCCGCTCTTCCGCCACCTCGGCAGCCTGGTCTATACGGGCCTGCTCCGCGCGGCCGTCGGCTACTCCGGCACGGACACGCACGGACCGAAAGCGCTCGACCGCGCGCGACTGCTGCCGATCGTCGAAGCCTGCCGCCTCGACCGCGACGTGTTCGCCAGTGAGCTCGCGGTGCGCGCCGCCCGCGCCGGCCTGTCCGTGGTCGAGCTCCCTCTGACCATCCAAGAAAAGCGCCCCCCGAGCGTGAACTTGCTGCGCCGCGTCCCCGCGGTCCTGAAAAACCTCGCCCAGCTCGCTTATTTCACGCGGAGAGGCTCACCACACCTCGACCCGCCAACCGCGCTGGCGGGCGAGCCGGGACAGGCGGCGGTCGGGCCAGACGGCGACCGGAGTCGCGACGGCCTCGAGCAGCGGTAGGTCCGTGATGCTGTCGGTGTAAAAGGCGGCGTCTTCGATGCGGAAGCCGATTTGCTCCGAGAGGCGCTGCGTGCGCAGCACCTTGCCGCGCCCGTAGCAGAGCGGATCGACCACGTCGCCCGTGAGACGGCCGCTCGCGTCGAGCATGAGCTCGCTCGAGACCACGTGCTCGATGCCGAGCAAGCGCGCGAGGGGCCGCGCTGCATACGGTGCCGCGCTGGTGACGATCGCGGTCACGTCGCCCCGGGCCCGGTGGCGCTCGACGGCTTCGCGCGCGCCGCGCCGTACGTGGGGGGGAACGCAGCGCTCGAACCACTCCTCGGTGGTCTCGATCAGCGATGCCTCGCTCGTGCCGCGGTAGTCGCGCAGCGCGATCCGCGCGACCTTTTCGGCGTCGATCACGCCCAGGGAGTAGCGCAGGATCCAGCCGACGATGCGCAGCACCTCGAACACCGACACCTCTCCCCGGGCTCGACGGTCGCGCGTGTACAGCAATGCCGTATGCGTCGTGAGCAGGGTGCGGTCCATGTCGAATAGAGCCGCTCGGCGCATGCGGCCCATGACATAACACCGCCCTGGCGTTGTTGTCCCTCCCGATCGATCCCCTGCTGCCGGCGCTGCTCGAGTCGCTGCGCAGCAATCCGCGGCTCGTGCTCGAGGCGCCCCCCGGCGCCGGCAAAACCACACGCCTGCCGCGAGCGCTCGTGGACTCCGAGCTCGTCGCGGGGCGCGAGGTGTGGGTCTCCGAGCCGCGACGCATCGCAGCGCGCCTGTCTGCCGAGCGAGTGGCGGAAGAATCCGGGCAGCCCGTCGGGCGGCGCGTCGGCTACCGCGTCCGCTTCGAAGAGGCCGCGAGCCGCGAAACGCGCCTGTTTTACGTGACCGAGGGCGTGCTGCTGCGGCGCCTGCTCTCGGATCCGAGGCTCGAGGGCATCGGCGCGGTGGTGCTCGACGAATTCCACGAGCGGCACCTGGACACGGACCTGCTGCTCGCGCTCGTCAGCGAGCTCCAGCGCACGACCCGCCCGGACCTCCGATTGGTGGTGATGAGCGCCACGCTCGACGGCGCGCGGGTCGCCGAGCTGCTCGGCGGCTGCCCGCGCCACACCAGCGAAGGCCGGCGCTTTCCGCTGAGCATCGAGCATCAGTCGAAGCTCGACGATCGGCCGCTCGAAAAGCAGGTGGTGAGCGCGGTGCGCAGCCTGCTCGACGCAACCCTGGAGGGTGACGTGCTCGTGTTCCTGCCGGGCGCCGCCGAGATCCGGCGCGCCGGCGAGGCGCTCGAGCCGCTTTCGCTCGAGCGGGCGCTGTCCGTGGTACCCCTGCACGGCGACCTGCCCGTGGCCGAGCAAGCCAAGGCGCTGCGACGCGGGCAGAAGCGCAAGGTCGTGCTGTCCACCAACGTGGCCGAGTCGAGCGTGACCATCGACGGGGTCACGGCCGTGGTG
>JALYWZ010000089.1 GCA_030852505.1 Myxococcota bacterium
AATCATGCTCACGCAGCTGCTCGCGCCTGCGCGTCCTCGGGGCTCGCTCACTGGTCGCGTCCGGCGACGACCCGAGCGTCCGCACGCATCGGGCTGTCCCGGGGAACGCCTGCTGGCACTCGACACGGAGCTCGCGCGTCGCGCTGGCGAGGCTGGGCGATTGCGGTTCGAGATGGGGCGCGGTCTCGACTTGCTCGAGCAGAGCGGCGGACATCACGTGCTCGGCTTCTCGTCGATCGAAGCGTACGCGCTCGAACGCTGCGAGCGCTCGGCGAGTTGGACCCAGAAGGCGCGCGGCTTGGCCCGGCGGCTCGAGGGGCTTCCGGCTCTCGCTGAAGCGCTGATTTCTGGCTCCCTCAGCTGGAGCATGGCGGCGGTGTTGGCGACGGTCGCGTCTCGGGACGACGCAGATTTCTGGCTCGCGGAGGCGTCGCGCCGGACCGTGCGGGAAATGAAGGCCCTCGTGCTCGAGCGGCGGGGTGTGGCGGAAGAAGGTGAACCCGAAGCCGAAGCCGAGCTGCGCACGCTGACACTCACCGTGCCGCGCGAGGACGCCTGGTGCTTCGAGCAAGCAAAGTTGCTCGGCCGTCACTTGGGGGAGCAGACGAACGCCGACTTCGTGCTGGGTCTGGTCGCCGAGTCGACCAGCACGTTGTGCAGCGAGCTGCCGAGCCGCGCGATCGAGCTAACCGACGACGATGCCATGGCCCCTCAGCGCGCCTGGGAGCGCGAGCTCGCGCGCATGCGGGACGAAGCGGAAGAGCGCTGCGAGTCGCACTTCCGCCGCAATCCCGAGCCACGCCCACGCGCCGAACCGTTGCTCTGGCCCAAGCAGCCGGAGGCCGTCGATCGGCTGCTGCGCGAGCTTTCGCGAGAACTGGTCGTGCGCGAGGTCGCTTTTGGACGCGCGCTCGACGCCTTCTTTGCCGCCGACGGCTGGCGTCGGCTCGGTTACGCGACCGCGGCGCAGTACGCGCGCGAGCGCCTCGGCACGAGCTTGTCCTCCGTGAAGGCCAAGCGACGGCTCGTGAAGCGGCTCGGCCAGCTCAGATTTCTGGCCGACGCCGTGGACCGCGGCGAGCTCGGGTACGAAGCAGCGCGCCTCGTCGCAGAGGTCGCGACCGGAGCCACGATCGAAGCCTGGGTGACTCGCGCCAGCGAGCGTACGCTGCGACATCTGCGCGAGGAGATCGACTCGGCCGAGCTGCTGGCGAGGTGGTCCGAGAGCACGGCCGTGCTCGCGCCGAGCGACGCCGAAGTGCGGCGCGTGAAAGACCTGGAGCGCGCGGTCGTCACGGGCCAGATGTCTGCGCCGCCGGCGTTGCCACAAACGGCAGGTGCGCCGTCGGCAACCGTCACGCTGCACCTCCGCGTGAGCGCCGACACCGCGCGGGATTTCCGGCACTGGGAGGCCATCTATCTGCGCCATCGCGGGTCTGCCCTGCGTGACACGACCTTTTTGCGCTTCGCTTGCGAGCTCTTCCTCGACACGTGGCGCCCGCGCGGTTCCGAAGTGGACTGCGCGCACATTTACGAGCGTGATCGACACCGCTGTCAGAGCCCGTGTTGCGGGCGCCGCGACGTCACGCCGCATCACCTCCGCTTCCGTTCGCAGGGCGGCGACGACTCGGACGAGAACCTGACCAGCCTCTGCACCTGGTGCCACCTCGAGGGCATTCATCGAGGACAGATCTCTGCGACGCCTCCCGCGTCCAACATCCGCTGGACCTTCGGGCGCAGCGCACACACCGTGGTCGAGGGCAGGCGGCGAACCCGAGCAAGCGAAGACTGATAGCCACGCTCGCCTCGCTGCCCCCTGGCAACCGCGGCAAAGACGACATCGACCGTGAGCTTGTCGACGATCGAGCGGGCTGGTGATCTTGCCGTGTCGCACTGCCCGGATATCGCGGTCACCGTGATCTCACCTGAAATCCACGGTCGGAAGCCCCCTCCTTGAGGAAGATCCTGGCCCTGCGCACTACGCTGGTTTCGCGCGTGACCCGAGGGGATGATGGGGGACGGTTGGTCGATGCGCACCGCGATCCTCTCCGATATCCACGCAAACTTGCCGGCGCTCGACGCGTGCCTGCGCGACGCGCGCCAACGGGGTGCGGCGCGCTTCGTGTTTCTCGGGGAGCTCGTCGGGTTGGCTTCGAGACCGAGGCCACGATCGCCCCGGAGCTGTCTTCGCATCGAAGGTGAGACCTTGGAGGCGAAGCTCGCGAACGGCCCGCTACCCGCCGGAGAAGTGGCGCGGGCGCGGCGTTCGCCGACGCGCTGCACATCGCTCGACGACGCTCACCGTGATCCCGCCCGGCGCCCCAGGGCTCGAGCACCTCGTGAGACTCCGACTCTGGGCCGCTCCCCTCCGCCACCCCGCGCGCCTCACGTTCCACGCCATCGAGTCCGACGACCCCGGTGCCCTGATCGTGGACTTCGCCCGACACAACAGCGTAGACCTCGTCGTCGTCGGAGCCCCCGCCGAGGGCGCTCGCGCCTTCGCCCAATCGTAGCCTCCACCGTCAGCGCCAAGGCGCGCTGCAGATGCCGAGAGTATCGGCGAGCAGGGCATCGACCCAATCGTAGTCGACATCGCTCGGGAGCCGACTCACGGTGACTTCTTGCTCCATCGACTGCTGCAGCGTACTGGCCACCGAAAGGAGCTCGTCGAAGGATAGCGCTCCATCGCGAATTGCCGACAGCTGCTCAGCATCGTCACGGCGGACGCGCAGTTCGCCGGTTTCGAGCACCTCGAGCCCCATGCGCATGAGGCGAATCAAGTGCATGGCGTGTTTAGTGTCGTACCCATGCACTCGCTCGAGCTCGGCCCTTGCTGGGTTTCGCTGGCTCTTCCACGTTTGGTACGAATCCCAATGCTTGAGGGCCGCCCGGTAGCGCTTTTCGGCGTTCAACGCGGCTGCGATTTCTGCCGGCACCCCGAGGGCGGCCGTCGCGACCGCTCGCATCCGCTCGTCAACGTCGCCCGCGCTCGTCGCCGTCGCATCCCGATAGAACGCCCCGAGGCGCTCTTGGAGCGCGATACGGGTGGATTTCGGCATATCGACGTTGTCAATGCCGTAACTGCGCAACTTTTCGGCGACGCTTTGCTCTATGCGGTTCTGATCGTCGGCGCTGAGCGTGCTGCCATGTGGCGGGAGGCCGAAGTCTTCGCGCGCAGGCTTTTTGGCCGGCGATATCGAGCACCTAAGTGCTCGATCGTTCGAGGCGTTGTGACGGGATCGTCCGAAGCATACGTGGTCTCGAACGTTATCGAGACGGCGCTCGCTAGGGCGCTCGTCTTGGCGGCGGAGGCGAAGCGGTGGGACGTTTTCACGCTGATCGCGGGAGAGCGCCGCAGGCGCCGCAGTCAAGCGAGCTCGGCGCCTTCGGCTCGGCTCAAGCGCTCGTCGAACGTCAGCAGTGGGAGCGCTCCGCCACGCCGCGCAGACTCCAAGATGAAGTAGTCGGCAAAATCTGCGGACCCGGCTTCGAAGGCAGCGAGAGCTAGCAGCGTCGTCGCTTGGTCCTCTATCTGCACGCCGGCGGTGGCGAGCAATCGGCGGAGCGCCATCGCGATGGTGGGGCGGTCGAACTTGTACGCGACGCGCAGCACCCACGAGACCTCGACGAGCACGATGCTACCGATCCAAGCTCCGCCTGCTGCGGTGGCCCTGCGAAAAGCCAGCTCGGCACGCCGGAATTGCCCTTCGTCATCGCGCACCAATCCGGCGCACGACGACGTTCGTATCAAATGCCTCCACGACCAGTGGCGCCTTCGGCGATCGCGCGATCCATGTCCCGCAAACTCACGGGGTCCACACCGGGGGGTGGGCTGAGTCGGGCTGCAAGGAATTCATCGACGGTCAACGCGCGCGGTCTCTCGGCAACAGCGCGGGGCCTTGGCGTGTCTTCAGCAGCTTCACGTGCCGCCCGCTCGATGAGCGCAAGGCGCTCGTTGAGCGGAAGCCGCCGAATCGTCGCTAGGATCTCGTCGATGCTGCCCATCGCTCGAAAGCATAGCCCCGATCGGCCCGGCGCTTCCTCACGCTCAGAACTTGCGTCGAGCATCAGGCACCGGGTGTGTTGTCCGAGTTGTTACGGTTGAATTCCGAATAAATTCGAATATTTGTGCTGGCGCCGGGAATTGAGCCGAAAGCTGAGGGCGCAGCCCGAAGCGAAGGCCGAATGACTGGCGCCTCACAAAAGCAACGAGCCCGCCAGAGGCGGGCCGTTGATTTTGGTGGAGGCGCCGGGAATTGAACCCGGGTCCGCAAGGCATCCAGAAAACTTTCGTTCACGTGCGTAGCCGGCGTATCCGCTCCGGCTCGGTCCGTGGATTCGGCCACGACCTAGCCCCTGAGTTTCTTACCGGCACGCCCAGTGGCGCAACGTGCCGGCCAGCCTTAGTAATGACGCCCTTCCGTTACCAAGACGATCTCACGGTTGGACGGCTTCACGGTTTTTTAGGCCGCGAGAGCGATTGCGTTGTCGTTCGCAATTAGACGGCCCGCTTAGTAGGTGGGGCGGGTGCCACCGCACGCAAATCTTCCTTCAGTCCCCACGTCGAAGCCGATCGCCCCCGTGGATGAATTCCCCGAGGGGTGGGTGAGGGGCCAAGGTAACTCAGACCGCGCCACTTTCAAGGGGTGCTGCGCACGCCGCGGACGGTAGAGGTGAGCGCTGGGTGGGCTATGCGGCCGGAACGAGGCCGTGCCGTGCGAGCGCGGGCAGGAGCAGCTCGTCGCGGGCCCGGAGGTAGACGAGCGCCTGGCGGGGCTGGGAAAAAAGGCCGAGCTCGATTTCGTCGGGGTCGGGCCAGGCCTCGAGGGCGCGGCGCTCGGGCGGTACCTGTTCGAGGACGCGGTCGGCCATGGCGTCGTGTGGAGCAATCGTGGCCTTGAGGAGCGTCGGGAGCTCGCGCTGGAGGCGCTCGGAGGCGAGCGGCACGGCGCGGCGAATGTACGACCAGCCGTAGGCGTCGTGGGTCGCCTCGTCGGCGATGATTTCGCGGAGCACGGTCGCGATCGCCGGCTGGGTGCAGCGTTCGGCGAGGTCGGTGATGTACGCAACGGAAATGGTCTCGTTGATCGCGAGCATCGTGACCGCGGTGACGAGCGCGCGATCGCGATACGCCGTGTCGAGGAACGCCGCGGAGTCGGCGAGGCGGGCCGGGTGTGGGTAGCGCGGGGTGCCACCCAGCGCTTCACAAACCGCGGCGCAGAGCTCGGCGTGCCGCAGCTCCTCCTGGATCATGTCGACGGCGCCGGCGTAGACATCGAGCGGCTCGGCCGCGCCGAGCAGCTCTTCGAGAAAGCGCGTCATGATCTGCACCGAACGAAATTCGGTGAGCGCGCGGTGGGCCCACTGCTTGCGCGCCTGATCGAGCAGCGCGTCGGAAGCGCGAACCCGAGGAAGCGAAGACAGGTCAGGGAGGGAGCCGAAGCGGGCTCGGTGCTGCGTAGCAAAGGGCTCGCCGGCTCGGGTGATGGGCGGGCCTTGCGGGCGCTCGCGCACAGCGCTCAATTCTTGGAACCCGCGACTCCACCGCCGCCGCCGCCGCCGGCTCCGCCGACGCAGCGGCTCTCGGCGTCCAATTGGCAGCAGGTGCCGTCGTCGTAAAAGTCGACGAGCTGGCCGAAGTTGCAGGCGAGGCCGGCTTCGCAGAAGCAACGTGACGTGATGCCGTCCTCGCAGCATTGCTCCCAGGTGCCGGCGCCCTCTCCGCCGACTCCGTCGTTGCGGCCCCCGGCGCCGCTGACGCCGCCGTCGCCTCCCACGACCGGGCTTCCTGCTTCGCCGCCCGCGCCGCTCGTTCCGCCGCCACCTCCGGCTCCGCCGTTCGAGCAGTCGACTCCTCTCAAGCAGCAAGAGCCGTCGGGAAAGAACTCGGTGTCCCAGCCGAAGTTGCACTCGACGCCCGCAGGGCAGAAGCACTGGTCGGTGCGATTGTCGACACAACAGGTGCCGAACGTGCCGCCACCCTCGCCACCCTTCGAGACGCCGCCGGTCGAGGCTCCGCCGCTGCCCGACCTGCCGCCGGTGTCGCTGGCTCCACCCTCGGGAGTGACGCCGCCCTTGCCACCCGTGGTGTTCCCGCCGTCGTCGTCGTCACCGAAGCACGAGAACGTGACTAGCCCCGCCACGCACGATGCTGCCCATAAGCTCGCCGCCCGCATCCGCAGAATATGGCTCGGGCAATGCGAGCCAGCCAGTTTCGTCCGAGCTACGGAGTCGGTACCGTGGGAGTGGCAGGCGCTGGCACTGAATTAGGCCCCTGCGCGGGGGTTTTGGGGGCTCCCCCGCCGCAATCACAGGGCGAGAAGCCCTTTCCGTCTGCCAGGCAGGACTGACCACCTTGGCACGCGCCCGAGCCGACGCAGGTCTGGGTGGTGCCGGGGACACACGCGGTGACGGTAGCGGACTTTGCCTCGTCGACCAGCGCAGGGTCGATCCGCTCGTCCGAGCGGCGCGGCGGGAGCTTGAAGTGGTCGGTGCGGCGCGCTTCAGGCTCGGTGTCGTCGAACTCGGGGAGCTTCGCGTCCTTCGGCATGCAGCGGATGGTGGCGACGCTGCTCCGGGTCTCGACCACGGACGAGCCGTCGCCGCCGAAGCGCTGGCGGTCGTCCTGCGCGCGAACGACCTCGTACGAGTTGTCACGGCAGAGGTGGTCCGCACCGGCCAGGCAGGCCGGCAGTGCGCCCCGGCAGCTCAGGCGAAACTTGTTGCTGCCGAGGCGCTCGACGTTGCGCGTGACGGACTGCCCGCAGGCAACGGCGAGCGCCGAAGCGAGGAGAAGAGCGACGAATTTTGGCACGGCCTGGGCTCGATCAGGCGCCTTGCGGCCAGAGCTTCTGCACGATCTCGGTCAGCTTCTTGGTCGTATCCGGCTTCATCCCGGTGGACTGGTGCGGCCAGCTGAAGCTGCGGGACACGGCTTGCGAGCACGAGAACGAGATCAGCATGTCGTTGGAGGGAGCGCCGGGCCCCGCCGTGAAGCTCAGGCCCATTTCCGGATAGATGGTGCCGGCGGGGCAGCGCAGGTTCGCGTTGTCGAAGTTGTCCTCGTCGCCGAACAGCTTGCCGAGCTTCTCCTTGAGATCGGGATCCATGACCTGGGTCTGACCGAGGATGCGGAACTCGTGGAAGCGCGGGACCGTCGTCGAGGGCGCGGGAGTCGCGCCGACGGCGGGCAGCCCCGGGATCAAACCCGGCGGGATGAGCGCTTGTAGACCCTGCGCGCCCTGCTGGATCCACTGCTGGATCTCGACCGGGACGCCGGGAATGGCTCCGGGCGCGGTCGGCGTGGTGGCCGCCGTCGCGGGGGGCTCGTAGTTCTGCAGACGGAACGCGGTGACGTTCGACGTCTTGAGCGTGTCGAAGGGCGCCGCGGGCTGACCCGCACAGCCCGCGCTTGCGAGCGAAACCACGAGGGAACCCAAAGCTAGGCAGGTCTTCGTCATGAGCCTCTGTGTAGTCGTCCCGCGTAAGGATGTCCAAGCTGGGGAATGCCCGAACCGAGAGTCGCAAAATCGCGGGCTTTTTCGGGGTAAAGGACCCAGCTGCTGGCCGGGGCTTGCGTTCGCGGGCTGCGAGGACGATGAGTTCTACGGCTGGTCGGACTCCGATCCGTCGCTCCTCACATGCGTGTCACGATCACCGGCGGTACAGGGTTCATCGGCAGCGCAGTGATGCGCGGTTTGCTCGAGCGGGGCGATGAAGTGACCGGCTTCAGCCGCGGCGTCTCGAAGAAGCCAACGGCCGGGCTCGAGCGCGTGACCTGGAAAACCTGGGACCCGGAGCACGACGGCCCCTGGCAAGACGCGCTCGACGGCGAGGACGCCGTGGTGCACCTGGCCGGTGAACCGGCGGTCGGAAAGCGCTTCACCGACTCGGTCAAGCGCGAAATTCTGGAGAGCCGCGTGAATTCCACGCAGCGGATCGTGCGCGCGATCGAGAAGGCTCGCGTGAAACCGAGCGTGCTCGTGCATGCCTCAGGGGTTGGATTTTACGGCGTGAGCACGGGCGACACGCCGCTCACCGAAGCGGCTCCCGCGGGTGACGACTTCATGGCCCAGGTGTGTGTGGCTTGGGAAGCCGCGGCGCGCGAGGCAGAGGCGTCCGGCACGCGCGTGGTCGCGACGCGCTTCGGGCTCGTGCTGGGACGTGACGGCGGTCTGCTCGGCAAGCTGGTGCCGATTTTCCGATCGTTCGCGGGCGGTCCGCTCGGCGACGGAAAACAGATGATGCCGTGGGTGCATCTGAGCGACGTCGTCGGCGCGATCCTGAAAGCGCTGGACGATCCCTCGCTGTCGGGGCCGGTGAACGTGACCGCGCCCAACCCGGTGAGCAATCGCGAGCTCTCGGCCACGCTCGGCCGGGTGTTGCGCCGTCCGGCGATTTTACCGGCGCCCGGCTTTGCCCTGAAAATGCTGTATGGGGGAGAGGGCGCCGCGCCGATCCTCACCGGGCAGCGCGCCCTGCCGCAGGTGCTGCTCGACCACGGCTACGGCTTTCGATTCACCGAGCTCGAGCCGGCGCTGCGCGACGTGCTCACCTGAGTCAGGTTTTCTCGACACCGATCAGGACGTGCTCGCCGCCGAGCCGCGTCTCGCTGATGACGCGGTAACCCGGCATGCGCCAGTCGAGCTCTTCGCGCTGGCGCTCGCCGGTGGCGATGCCCCAGATGCGCTCCCCCCGAGCAGCGTGCGCGCGCGCCTTCATCAACAGGCGGCGCGTGCTCTTGCCGCACTTCACCTGAAAGCGACCGTCGATTTCGCTGCGGCGCCCTTCGTACATCGGGTGGTAGCGGGTGTAGTAACGAAAGCCGGCGCAGGTGCGGGTATCGAGCACCAAGAGCTCGGGACCTTCGCCGTCGTAGTCTTTGAGCTGGAGGGTCAAGAGCCGCGCGATCGCGTCGGGGTAATACGACGTCGCGGAGAAAGAGTGCTTGTACTTGTGAAAGTGCTTGTTCAGCGCGAAAAACGGCAGGAGCACGAGCGCGAGCCCGGGTAGCAGCGCCGGCAGGCGACGAGAGATGCCCTTCGGCTCGAACGCGAACGCCGCGATCGGCGTCACGTAAGCCAGCAAGAACAAATTGGTGCGGAAGGCGCCGTACGGCCAGCGCCCGATGGCGTTGAAGAACGTCAACACCAGGAGCGGGCCGAACAGCAGCAGGCACTCGTGGAGGCGCCGGCGCCAGAGCAAGACCGCGACCCCGCCCACGTGGAGCGCGAACCACAGCCACTTGTCGACTTGCGCGATCACGGGAAGCGGAGTGTCCGGCGTGGCCGCGGCTTCGTAGTGTTCACGGCGGATGCCGGGCATCGCCCCGACCTCGGAGTATTGGCGGCCGAGCCAGGCGAGGTACGAGGAGTCACGGCCCGAGTCGGCCATGTAGAACACGTCGTAGCGCGCTCCCCAGTAGTTGCGCTCGCCTTCGCGATCCAGGTTCTTCCAGATCGCGAAGTACAGGCCGAGCAAGATGGCGATCGTGGCCGCGGCCGAAGCCAAGATCGAAAAGAGCTGGGTGCGCTTGCGATCGCGATAGGCAGCCAGGCCCAACGCCAGGAACAGACCGGGGTAGACGAAGATGATGTCCTGCGCGAAGAGCACGCCGACCATGCCGAGGCCGAGCGTCAGGTAAAGCTTCGCGGGCGCTCGGGTCTTCAGGTAGTCGAGTGCCAGCAGCAACATGCCGAGGTGAACCGCGAGGCTCACCGAGTACGGCTTGAAGTCGCGCGCCAGGTCGATCGCCGAAGGATGGAGCGCGATCACCACGACCATCAGGAAACGCGCGGCCTTCGAGCTGAACAGCCGGCTAGCGACGGCGGGCGCGAGCAGGGCCGTCGCGACTCCGCCGAGCCAGGGCAAGAAGCGGTAGCTGAGCTCGGCGGCCCCAAACACGGCCAAGATCGCCTTGGTCAGGGCCATGAACGCGATCGGGCGGATGAAGAGCTGCGTGAGCGGCTCCGTCTGGAGCATCACCGCCCACTGCGCCTCGTCGTTCCAGAGCGGGAGGGTGGGCCCTATCCAGAGGCCGCGACAGCGCAGCCAGATCCCGAACACGATCACCGCTCCGGTCAGCCAGCGCAGCAGGCGCTCGGCGAACGAGGCTTCGGCCGGGCCGTAAACGAAGCTCAGCCAGCGGCTCGGTACCTGAGGGAGGAACTGGGGGAGCTTGCGAGCAGTCTGCATCGGGCCCGATCGCACCTCGAGCGCGATCCGTCAGGTGGCCGCCCAGCTCGAACGTTCCCGCAACACCCGAGCGAGCGCCACGGCGTTCTTGGACGCGCGCTCCCTGAGAGTCAAGTCGCGGCCCGCGCCGTCTCTAAATGGTGCCGGCCCGTCGCCGACGGCGGTGTGACTTTGGGTCAGAAGGAAACAGCGGCGCGGCGAGCAGCTTACGGTGACGGCGTCTTCGAGCTCAGATACGCGCGCCAGCCGCCGTGGGCGCTGATCTCGCGAGCACCCTCGAGGGCGTAGGGTTCGCAGGCGAAGCCCTTCACGAGGCTGCCGTCCTCGAGCTCGACGCTGCCGATCGTCATGGGGCCGGGCACGCCGGCGACGAAGGCGCCGAAGCCGGCTTCGTCGAGCTCCCAGACCTCGACCTCGATCGCGTGGGCTGCGCTCGCGGCCCGGACGAGCCCCGGTTTGGGCGGAGTCGTGG
>JALYWZ010000007.1 GCA_030852505.1 Myxococcota bacterium
AGAGAAGCCCGCGCCGGCCACGACCAAGCCCGCTTCCACCAAGCCGCCGAAGCCCACGGGGCCCGTCGGTCCGTTCGACCGCAGCGCCGCCGCCGCCTCGCTCGCGTCCGCCGCCTCGCAAGCTTCCTCGTGCAAGAAGTCCGGCGATCCATCGGGCACGGCCAGCGTGACCGTCACGTTCGCGCCTTCGGGCCGCGTCACGAGCGCCAACATCAGCGGCCCGCCCTTCGCCGGCACCGCGACGGGCGGCTGCATCGCCTCGACCCTGCGGCGCGCGACGATCCCGCCCTTCGAGGGCGATCGGATCACCGTGTCGAAGACCGTCGTGATCCGCTGACTCCGTCGCCGTTCGGCGCGGCGCGCTCCGGTCCGCGGGAGCGCGGGGTTAGACGCGTTCGATCACGGTCGCCACGCCCATGCCGCCGCCGATGCAAGGTATCCGCTTCACGGGCGCGTGTAGCGAGTAGGAGATCGGCAGCGCAGGCTGCTCCGCATGGTGCTCGCAGACAATACCTTCTCCCTCAAGAACACCCGCTTCGAAGCACCGCGCGACCTCAGGAATCGCAAGATCCAGCCCCAAATTCCCTGAACCCGCGAGAATCACACGATTTCACGCCGCCGTGATGGAGCCGCACCCGTCGCGAATTGCGATGAAAGCGCCGTATCCGTACGACGTCAGTTTTGGACTTCTCTACGACGTCGATTCGGTCGCTAACAATGAAAGAACTGCGGGTGGCGCGCGCGCCCATCTGGGCGGCCTTTGCTTGCGCTCGTTGGTTATCGCCGCCCCCTTTCCTCCTCAGTAGGTGGTCGTCGCTGAGGGTAGTCCGGCGCCACAAACCCCGAGCGATGAGGTGTTGGGCGGTGTTGGGCTGCTGCACCGATCATCGAGACGACGGGGTTTGCCGAGGTGGCGGACGCCTCTCCCGCGGATCCTCGATAGGGGTAACCGACGTGATCCCGCATATGCTCCCGATCTGAGCCGAGGTAGCCGCTGGGGCAGGGGGCGATTCGAATGTACCCCGAACCGTCACATACTTGTTCCCAAGCTCCTCGACGTCCCCAGCAGACACGAGCGCCTGAGCTGCACTCGCAACGCGGCACGCTCGAAACCGAAGATTTACGCGATTGTTCAATAGCATCGTGGCGTCCTCGCGCCCAAGGTACAACGAGCCTTCCGCGCCGCCGAGAAACCCATGCTCCGTATCGAGCACCAGGAAGCCCGATACTACTGTCGCCGATCCCGCGTATCGTTCCGGATCTGAAATTAGCGGAATCAAAGAAAACACGGTTCTGGGTTTCTCACCGGGAAGAACCCCGACGGTACGGCTCGACGATGACCCAGCAGAAATCTGCGGAGTCTCCGGTCCGCCGCAGGTCTTTCCCCCTCTACACGCTGTGCTCACCTGCAGGCACAGAAGCATGCACAATCTACTGACATTGGACATCATGCTGTTGCTGCTAGTGGTAGTAATTGGAGGGTGGAAGCGGGCCAAGATCAGTCCCGAATCTCTGGCCAGGATCCAAGACCATGAATCGTCCGCTCGGCGTTCCGAGATAACCGCGAAGTAAGTTGTCGCGAGTTATTACGGCATCGGCTTCGCTAAAGTCGTTGCTTGTTGGGCCGTCGTATCTACCGTGGGTGTGTGCCCACGACCTGACTGCAACCCCAGGTGTGTCGAATGCTCGCTGTAGCATGCTTTGAAAGCCCGTTGATTCATTCTGAGCGCCAACCTCTGCAGGCAGATAAGCGTACTTTCCTTCGCGTTCGACTATCACCGTATAAAACTCCAAGTCGTACTTGATGGAGGTTGGGTTCGCTGCGTCCAAGAATAGGTACGCGGCAAGCTGTTCGGTCTCTTGCCAGTGAAGCTTGCCCAGATCTTCCTGGTAGCCATCGCGTGAGTGCCGCGCGGAAGCATACTCGTACTGGTTAGCTCCAGGCGGTTTCGCAAGCGGCAAAAGCGTTGCCCCCGTCCCCCCCGGCGCCCAATCCGCCCCGGCGCCCAGCGACCCCGGCGCAGACCGCGCCTGCTGCGCCGAGTTCGTAGCCGTCGAGTAAGAGCGGGAGCCCTGATACGCCCGCTGCGTGAACGCCTTGTTGTCCTGGTAGTTCCGGAAAATGTCGAGGCCAGCTCCTGCAGGAGCCGCAACGTCTCCGAAGCGGGGCGCGGACCCGCCTCCACTTCTCGCCACCGTGCCGGCCACGCCGAGCCCCACCAACCCCGTGAACATCCCCACCGCCAGGTATCCGTCCTCTCCTTGGTCCCAGGACATGCCTGTGGGGTCGGTGCGGTCGATGGGGTTGTTCCCAGCGTACGCGTACGGGTTCACGCCGACTCCGAATGGCTCGCTCATCACCGGGTCGGGGGTGAGGAAGCGCGCGGCGATGGGGTCGTAGATGCGGGCGTTCATGTTGATGAGGCCGAGGTCGAGGTCGTGCTCGTGGCCGGTGTAACCCATGACGACTGCCGGATCTTGGAAGTCGGTGGTGCGGCCGAAGGCGCTGTAGCCGCGGTGCGCGGGTGCCGCTGCGTCGTAGGTGATGAGGGAAATGGAGCCCTGCGCATCCGTGTGGAGATAGCGGCGAACCTTCTCGGCCACGAAGTCGCCCGTCTGCGTGCGATTGACCTGCGCAATCGGTCGCCCACCCGCGTACACGACGTAGCGATGCTCGCGCCGCCCCGCGGTGTCGTCCGTTCGCTGGTAGTGGTCGCCAGCATAGTAGGTGACGTCGGTCGCACCGCGCTTGGCTGCACGTTCTGCAGTCGCAGTGTAGTCGAACTCGGTAACGCTTGCGAGCGCGCCGCTGCCGGTGGTTACGCGCAGCGGCAGGTCGGACTCGCTGTACTCGATCGACTGAGTGGACCGAGGGACGAGCGGGCCCGCTCGGCTGCCAAGGCGACCGGCACTGTCAGGCGTTCCGTAAACGTGCTCACCTGCGGACGTCACGTGGTACGGGTTGGTCGTCGAGTACTGGTAAGCCCCGACGCCGCGCTGGTTGGTCAGGTTGCCGAGGTCGTCGTAGGCAAAGTCGGGATCAGTGGTCGGTCCTGGCACCGGATCGATTCCGATGAGCTGATCGGTCTCGTCGTAGCTGAAGTACGAGCCGGAGGGGAATTCAGTGGCGTCGCGGCGGAAGGTGGTGCGACCGAACTCGTCGTGGGCGTAGCGAAGGTCCGTCTCGAGCGTGCCGCTGCTTCGACGCGTCGCGATACGCTCGATGCGCTTCAAGGTCGGATGATAGTCGAGCACCGTCGTGCTTCCGTCCCCGAAGGTTTCCGCAGAGACGCGCATGCCGTCGGCTGCCTCGTCGAGGTTCCAGTAGGTGGTACCGTCCGAGGCATCCGCGACGCTCGTGAGCGCGCCGGACGCCGGGTCGTACCCGTACTGAACTCCAAACGGCGCGCTCGAGGGGCTCGGGTACCAGAGCTTGTCCGTGCGTCCGACCGCGTCGTACTCGACTCGCGTCGTGAGAGCCTGGTTGTCGACGGTCCGCGTGACTGTCTCCGGCAACCCGCGGTTCAACAAGGCAACGCCGGGCGAAGGCTCATACGTGTAGCGCGTGCGGACGCCCTGCGGGCTCACGGTTTCGATCAGGCGTCCGATCTCATTCGGGCCAGTTCCGTCGAACAGGTAGTCCGTGGCGCCGTCGGAGTCGTCGATGCGGTTGAGACGGCCGAGCACGTCGTACGTGTAGGTGTGAAGGCCGCCGCGCGCATCGGTCACCTCATGGAGCTGATCGAACCCGGTGTACCGCGCGCTCTGGCTCTGAACACCCGCGAGATCGTCCACGCCCACGACGCGGCCGTAGAGATCTCGGTGAAGAATGAGCTCGCCGCCGGCGCTATCGCGAACTGTATGGAGTCCGTGGAATGCCGCGTACTCGTAGCGCGTCGCGTGGCCCCCGGGCTCGAACAGGGCGCGCGGCGCGCGATCCGCGTCCGAGACGACGACTGACTCGCGGCCGAGGGAGTCCGTAACTTTTTCGACGAAGATGTCCCAGATCGACGAGACGTAGGCCTGATGATCGGGACGAAGGGTGCGAGCGTAACCGTAGTCGTAGAGATACTGGACTCCTTCGGGAGTCGACATCGTGGTAGGTCTGCGGATCTGATCATAGGTGAAGATCGAGAGGCCGGGCGCCGGTGCGGTGGAGAGGTGCTCCACACTGACGGTTTTACTTCGCGGGGCATGCGTCATCTCTCGTCGAAGCTCCACCCCGTCGATTCCGGTCCACCGTTGCTGCACCGGGCGCAGATACGCATCCATGTCGACCTTCTCGGTAAAACCGGTCGGCAACGCGTGGTTCAGGCGAATTCTCGCGGTCATCGGCGAGTCGATCGACGTGCCCGTCCAGGACCATGTCTCCGTTCCTGATGCGCTCGCATGCGCACCGACTCGACCGAATCCGTCGTAGGCCCACCGATGGATGATCCCGTTAGGGTCGACGCTGAAGGTGCGGGTTCCGAATCGATCGTCGAAGCCGACCCGCGACACTTGGCCTTTGCCGTTCGTGAAGCTGGAAGGGAAGAGCTGACGATCGTCGAAATCGATGTCGACGGTTCGGGTCGTTTGGCCAGGCGCAGCGATGCTGACGTGGCGGACGTTGCCGGAGCTGTCCGGCGTATACACGGTGGTGCGGTTCGCGCTCGGGGTGCTGGAACCCGGCTCGCGAATGACTTGGGTCAAGATCCCTCGGCTGTTGTACGTGTACGCGTAAGTCTCTAGCTGCTGCTCGCCGAAACCCAGGCCCAAGATCTGCCGGCTCTTGGGAAGCGAGATCAGCCAATCGGTGATCTCGGGCCCGGTCGGGTCGTAAACCGCGAGCACTTCCTCGGTCGTGCTCGGCGTGGTCCGCGCCAGGCCGGTCTGATTTCCGAACTCGTCGACGATGCGAACGACACGGGTGAACGCGACGACGGTGTCGCCGGCGGGCCCGCCCAGCAGCTCGGTCTGCTGTTGCTCGAGTACGCCAAACGGGTTGCCGTCGTGCGAGAGCTGTACGTTCCACGTGAACGTCGAGCGCTGTCCGAGCATCGAGCCGTCGTCAAGGCTGTTGACGATGTTGGGGTAGCGAACGGTCTCGGCCACGGTGCGCCCGACGATCGGGTAGTGATAGAAGAACGTCCCTCCCGGCTGCGCGAACGAGAATCGCGTCTCTGTATCGTATTCGGTCGTGCGCTCGCTCGCGAGCTCGGTAGCGAGCGTGAGTCCGCCCGCGTACTCTTTCTCGCTGCGGAACTTGAAGCCGAGGAAGCCGTGTCCGGCGACGTCGACGATTCCTTCCCGATAGCCGTAGGTATGCGTGCGCTCAGCGGCCTCGAACCCGACCGACAGGAGGCCTTCGCGATGCTGACTGACCACGGCATAAGGAGCGACATTGACCTGCTGGCGCGGCCACGTTGGAGAGGTGTTGCCCTTCTGGTACACCGGGGTTCCGTTGGTCGGGTCCGGGTTGTCGTATTCGAAGGAAACGAATCGGCCAAGGCCGTCGATGGCTCGCTTCAGCAGATTATTTCGCCGCCCCTTGCCGTACAAGATCATCATGCGCTTCCCGACAAGGTTGCGCGTGACCAGGTCCAGATTGCCGTCGCCGTTTACGTCGGCGATGAACCCGGGCTCGCTCGGTACCGCTTCGGGGAGGTCCTGCGCGTCGAGGTCGAACCCCGTCGTGGTCTTGCGCAACGCCCTGTTCGGAATCGACGGCTGAAGGATGTCGTCGCGACCGTCGCGATTGTAGTCGATGACGTGAGCGCCAAACTCCAGAGACGGGATGGTCAGTCCGGTCGCCTCGATCGACGTGACGTCGAAGCGCCCGCCGACGTTGCGCCAATAGATCGGCTCTGCGGTTACGCTGACGCTCAGGTTTGACGACGATCCCTCCGGCAACGCCATCAGATCCATCAGGCCATCGCCGTTGAAGTCGAGCGGCACGATGAACTGGTTGCGAGGATCGCCCCCGGCGGGCTTGATCACATTCTCCTTCCAGCGGAAGCTCGAACCTTCAGGCTCGAGCGCGGCCCAGCCATGGGTCGGGCTGTAAACGAGCAGGTTTGAAACACCGTCGCCGTCGTGGTCGAGCATGAGCGTCAGCGGGCGATCGTTCGCGGCCCCTGGTACTTCCGCGATCTCGCACATGCCGCCCCATCCGGGAATCGACCCGGTAGTCGAGCTCTGCGCATAGCCGGTCCGCGACAGACGATAGTGGAAGTCGGCCGACTTCACCGGATCGCAGTAAAGCTCGTCCTCTTCGCCGTCGCCGTTCACGTCAAGGAACCACCGACGCTCTCGGAAGCTGACCCTAATCCAGTTGGTTGAAGAGCGACCATGGCCCTCAATTGCTTTGTCGAAGGACTTTACACAGGCATCGAAGATCGTATCTTCACCAGAGGTCGTTCGTCGAACCTGCGACAAGGGGAAGTCGCACGCCGGCGGTGGCGCTTCCAGAATCCTGAACGGATCCGCCGGCTCCTGCAACGCGGCATACAAGCGTCGTGTAAAGACATAGTCGTAGTGGGTTTCACGCGAAAGGACGTTCAACGCGTGCAGACCTTGGGTAAACCAGGAAGAATATTCCGGGTACCCAATCGACGTGAGTGTCAAGGCCCCGGCAACGGAGAGTCCGAGCTCCACGTTGGAGGACATCAGCTGGTGGCCCTCCGCATAGACTGAATACGTCGTGTCCAGGACGTCGTGGCGCCCGTCTCCATTCGTGTCCAGCACGCTTCCAAACGCCATCGGTGCGTTGGTAGTGACCCCTGGGTTGAACCCGATCTCGTCGACGTACTCGAAGCTGGTGTTTCCTTTGCAAGTCTCCGCGTCTACGCACTCGCGCAGCATCTTGAGCCGAGACTGTCCGTTGGGAGCGGATTCATAGAAAAGCGAGTAGCGGCGCACGAGCGAGCCGCTCGCGTACGTCTCGATATCCTTCAAGAGCCGACGCTGGTTCGTAATCGACAAGCTGGGTCCAGATAGCGCGAGGCGCGTATCGGGTCGGTCCTCCTGGTAGTTGAACTGGACCTTTCGATCGCCCGTAGTCTCCGGCCTGTGCGTGTACGTAATGCTGGCGGGAAGCAGCTCGAGCGTGAGCCCGAGGATGTTGCTCGTCTTCAGATACTGGACCGAGTACGCATTGCGTGAGCGGTCGAAGACGTTCGAAAGCGCCCAGACGCGCTTTCGCGCCTCGTCCGGTCCCACGGCGCGCACGCTCGAGTTCTCCGTCTCTCCGTAGTGGTAAATGCGCCCGTCTTTCGTTCGCACCTCGAACCAACTTGGCCCCCCCTCCGCGGTGCCACCGTGGGCAACGACTTTGGCGAAGGTCTCGACGACGGTGCGATATTCCGTCTCGGGTGCGCCGTAGGGACCGGAATGTGGCACAAGGATCAGGCGCTGTCCGTCCAAACAGAGCGCGTCGCCGACGTCGTGGCGAACTGCCCGCGCGTAGCCGTCTTGAGCGTAGCTCCGCGCGCAGCGATGGATAGTTGAGAGCCCGTTCAGGCTCCACCCAACTCCGAGCGCGCCATTGGTCGCGGTGCTTCGGTAGCGGAGCGAGAGATTGGGCTGCATGCCCTGGCGCCCCGGAGGAACCTCGATCGGAACGTCGTAGACGGCCTCTCCCGCGGGCGTCACGTCGAAGCTCGCGTCAATGGCCCCGATACCGGTGGTGTCGGGCGCCGGCAGCGGAGGGATCTCGGAAGGCGTTGGATCCAGGTGACACTGACCCTCCGAGCCGCAGGAGCTTCCGGCCCCACACTGGCCGCAGCTCGCACCGCACTTGGGATCGACGCCACATGCGCGGCCGCTGCACTCCGGTTCACAAGTCTCGCACAGGCCACAGGGATCCGCGATGCTTCCGCACTGCTCCTCAGTGGGCGCCATGCACATCGAGGGCAGGCACACGTCGCTGCCCGTGGGCAGCCCGACCCGTGGCCCGGCGTCTTCCATGCAGACGGATCCGTCGTTGCAGTCGGAGCCCCGCGAGCATCCAGCGACGCGGTCCGAGCAAAGCCCGCGACAGACGCCGCCGCAACCGTCCGCGGGGTCGTCCCCGCACGACTTGCTCGCGCAGTCGGGTTTGCAGCGACAGACGCCGCACGACGATTGCACGGTGCCGCAGGCCGAGGCCGGGTTCGTCTCGCAACTCGCCGGCCAGCACACGCGAAGCGCGGAGGCGCCGAAAAGCTGACCGTTGTTGGTTCCGCATACCTGCCCACCCGGGCAGTCCGCGTTCGAAGCGCACTCGACGCGATCAGAACATTGCTCGCCGCAAGGCGCGTCGGGGTAGCCGCAACCGCCCATGCGCGGGCTGACCGAACAGGCCCCGGACCAGCACACGTCGTCCGTGGGATTCTTGCCGAATCGCGCGCCCACGTCCTTCCCACACACTAGACCCGGCTCGCAATCAGTGTCCGCTGAACAACCGACCTCGCCGTCCGAGCACTGGCAGAACGGGCTGCACGGTGCGTTCGCTGCGCAAAACTCCTCGGGGTTGAACGGCAAGTGGGTGATGCTCGTCCACTGGTGGGCGATCAACGTCTTACCGAAGAACGACCCCTCGTGTCCCGTGCTCGCGCTGGAAAGCGAGACCTGACCGTACGGGGCGACGACGATGCCCTTGAACGGAGCCTCGATGATCGCCGAATTCGGAGGCTCGCCGGATTTCCTCGCAAGCCCGAACAGATAGTTCCCTTTGGAAGCCGATCGCGTGATCGTGCCGCGGAAGGTGAAGTTGTTGCGGACATAGACGAAGATCGGCCCGTTTGAGTTCAGCATCTCGAGGATGCCTTGGGACTCGATGCTCAGACTGTTGAAGTAGTAGGTCCCTGGCGCAAGCCGCAGTTTGGAGGAACGCTTGACCGTGTAGTCCCCGTACCGCGCGCCCGAGCTCGGGTTCGCGACCTGACCGGGTTCCAACGAGATGTTGCCGAGGCTGTTCGAGGGGAACGTCACGTTCCAGCTCACTCCGCTGTGGAGCTGGGCATTGGGGTCGTTCACCACCGAGCCGTCAACGATCGCACCTGCTGCTCGCGTCACGGGTCCGAGTGCACGCACCGAACCGAACACGTGAGCGCTGTTCCGGAGATCGACACCGCTCGAGCTCCAGACGTCTTTGACCTCGGATTGGACCCCAAAGATTGCCGCCGTGTTCCCTTCGATATTGGCGGCCGACGCTCGGCCCTGCCCGTTCACGCCCAGAAGCCGTACTCCGTCATGGATTTCGAGCACCCCCTGCGCCGAGAAGGCGACGTCCTTGGTCTTGAGGTCGAAGGGGGCCTGCGCGAAGAAGGGCAACAGGTCGCTTCCGGCGCTCCCACCTGTACCCGCGCTGCCTGAGGATCCACCGGTGCTGCCACCAGTCGAACCCCCGCTCCCACCGGAACCTCCGCTCGACCCGGCGGTTCCCCCCTGTCCGGCGCTGCCGCCGCCAGAGCTACCACCGCCGGCGGTCCCACCGCTGCTGGCCATGCCGCCGGCCCCGCCAGTGCCCCCGCCGCCACCGGAAGTCAAGGTGAGCGCGTCGACCAGGAACGCCCCCGACGTGCTCGGTACGGTGAGTTGGACCGTGATGGTGAGATCTGAATAGGTGTGCGTGTTGAGAGCAGTAACGACGAACGGGGGGATGGTGATCGTGTAACGGCGAAAGGTTCCGACCGGTCCGGAAAGGGTGGCGGCGCCGGCGTTGACGTTGTTCACGCCGGCCGACGGTGCGTTGAAGGTGAGCGCGACCTGGCCGAGCCAGCTCTGTCCCTGCAGCGTCGTCGGCACCTGGACGTCGACGCTCGCTTGCGAGGCGAGCGTGCCGAGCGTCGTGATCGCCGTGCTGCGCGCGCTGGGGCTGGTGTTGCCCGACAGCGACAGAGAACGAGTCCCTTCGCTGTGAACCGTGCTCGACGTAGCGGTGCCGGTGACGGCTCGCCAGTCGCCGTTGCTTCCGCCGATCGTGCCTTCAAAGCCGAGGATGCGGGTCTGGGTGGCGGTCAGGGACTGCCGTTGAACTCCGGCGGGCTCCTCGTGTTCAGTGGCAGCGCGCCGACCATCGCTGCACGCGCCCACCAGCACGAGAGCCCCCACGAACGCTTGACGAATCCATGCACCAGCCATGACGCTCCCCTTTGTCCAGCAGCAGCGGGCACAAATCCCCTGCGCGAGGGTCTCTCACTCCGAAACGCGCCTCCGCACGCCGAACCAGCGGAGCCCGCTAGACATACACCAAACGGATGCAATTCGAGTCTGACTTTTTCATGATTTCTTCATAACCAAAACCGAACCCGCGACCAGGGCTCAAGTGGCGCGACTCACCATCTGAGCAGGCCAGAGCGCGTCACTCACTGCCACTCACCAGAGTGACACTCACGTTCGCACCGAACCAGAGTCCGAACTACATCAGACAACGTCAGGCAACTTCGCGATTGTGCGAGGTTCAAGAATGACTATTGACGCCTACCTCGTTCGGCGTGCCAGCCCCGGCGTCGCCCACCAGCGCGATCGCCAGCACGCCCGGCCCGACCTCGAACAAGTCGAGCGTAAACAACAGCGCCGCGGCCGGGATCACGACCAGCTCGATCACCGGCAAGAACCCGAGCACTCCGAGGTCCGAAGTGAAGACGCGGCAGGGCCGTCGCGCGACGCTCTCCGCCTACCTCCCCACTCGCGCAGGCCGCGTCGAAGCGCTGGAGCGCGGCGTGGCTGCGTCGCCCAACGACCGGCGCGGCCGAGCACGAGTTTGGCGGAAGGTCGGCCGCCCGCGGCGAAGCGAGGACGGACGGGTGCGGGGCAACCCCTAAACCCGCTCGATCACGGTGGCGATGCCCATGCCCCCGCCGATGCACAGCGTGATCAGGGCGGTCGAGAGGTTCCGTCGTTCGAGCTCGTCGAGGGCCGTGCCGAGCAGCATGGCACCGGTCGCGCCCAGCGGATGACCGAGCGCGATCGCGCCGCCGTTGACGTTGACGCGCTCGGCGTCGATGCCGAGGCGGCGCATCGTGTCCAGCGGCACGACCGCGAACGCCTCGTTGATTTCCCAGAGGTCTACGTCTTTGACGCCGATCCCTGCCTTATCGAGGGCCTTCTTCGAGGCGGGCGCGGGCGCCGTGAGCATGATCACGGGCTCACTGCCCGCCGTGGCCACCGAGCGCACCCGCGCGCGCGGCTTCAACCCATGCGCCTTCACGTAGCTCTCCGACGCGAACAGCACGGCCGCGGCGCCGTCGACCACGCCGCTCGAGTTGCCGGCGTGGTGCACGTGCTCGATCGCGGCGACCTCGGGGTAGCGCAGCCGCGCGAGCTCATCGACCGTTTCGCCGTGCGGGCCGGCCTTCATGGCGCCGAGCTTGGCGAAGGCCGGCTCGAGCGCGGACAAGGTTTCGAGCGTCGTCTCCGGGCGCGGGTGCTCGTCGCGGTCGAGCGCGATGCTGCCGTCCGGGTTCTGGACGGCGAACGAGCTCTTCTGGAAACGCCCCTCGCGGATCGCGTCACGCGCGCGCTCCTGGCTCATCAGCGCGTAGCGGTCGACGTCCTCGCGAGAAAACTTGCCGAGTGTGGCGATCAGATCCGCGCTGATCCCCTGCGGCACCTGAACGAGCTTCTTCCGGAGCTCGAGGTTCAGGCCATCCATCATCGCCTCGTCCGAGCCCATCGGCACGCGCGACATGCTCTCGGCGCCGCCGCCGATCGCGAGCTCCTGCTGCCCGCTCATCACGCCCATCGCCGCGAAGTTCGCGGCCTGGAGGCCCGAGCCGCAGAACCGGTTCAAGGTCACGCCGGTCACGCTCTCCGGAAGCCCCGCGGCGAGCACCGCGTTGCGAGCCAGATTCGCGCCCTGCTCTTTCACCTGCGAGACACAGCCGGCGATCACGTCCTCGATGTCGTTCGCGTCGACGCCGGTCCGCCGCACGAGCTCGTTCAGGGTTTGCGCCAAGAGCTCTTGCGGATGCAGGTGGCTGAGCGCTCCCTTACCCGCCTTGCCGCGCCCTCTCGGAGTCCGAACCGCATCCAGGATGTACGCCGTGCTCATTCTCCCCAATGTAAATCAGCGCACTCCCGCGAGGTACCCGCCCGAAGAGATAGATGTGTGGGAGATGTCCCTACGCTCGGCGCTTACGGAAACTCGGGTCCCTCGGGGTTGCCTTGCAGCACGCTCAGATCGGCCGCCGGATTTCCGACTTCCAGCGCCTGGACGTCGGAGGCCGAGGTGAGCACGTCCGGCTTCACCGCCGCGTGCAGCTCGGGGCCCTGCACCGAGCCGTGGCAGCCCGCGCACAGGCCATTGAACAGGCTTCGCTTGAACGACTGGCGCGCGTTCTCGTTCGGGTAGAACTGCATCTCTTCGCGCTGAAAATGCTTGGTCGGAGCAGCGTCGCCCGCGAGCTGGAGGTTCGTGGCGAGCACGAGCGGCATGCCTCCACGCAGCAGGAATTTGGCCGAGCCGTCCGGGTACGGGTCGAGGGCGCCAACCCGCGCGCGCCGCACGTAAACGCTGCCGAACGCGTCGTCCGTCACGAACCGACCGCCGTTCGCGAAGCTCGTGACGCCGGGCTCGGGCGGCAAGCTCTCCCAGACCTCGAGCGAGCCGTCTTCGGGCAGCTTGCGGCCGGTGCGGGTGTTCTGGAACAGCAGCGACTCGAGCACCGGCACGTCGAGCACGGAAATCTGGGAACGGCCTCCGAGCGACGGGTCGATCAGCGTCGCGGCGTTGGCCTCGTCCATCCTCGACTGGAACACGCCGAGGTTCTGCTTCGCGTACACCGCCACGGGCCACAGCTCGTCTTGGGGTCCCGAGATCAAGACGCTGCGCGCCGTCGCGTCCACGCCCGGATCGCGCACGGGATCGACGACCACGATGTCGAAGCCTCCGGAGAACGTTCCGAGGTCCGCAGCGCTCGCCGCATAGCTCGCGAGCAGCCGCCCGTCCGGCAGCGGCGACGGCCCCTGGTAGGCGCCTGCCGTCGCGCCCTTGCCCGTCGCCGCCGCGTCCCAGAGCTTCATCGAGCGTTGGTAGAAATCGGGGTTCGGGAAGCCGATAGCGCCGGGATCGACGAGGTAGTCGGCCTCGACCCCGCTGTGCTGATCGACGCCGATGCTGCGGTTCAGGATCGCGAGCGTGCCCGCACCGTGGCGTGCGCCGCGATCGCTCAAGATCATCGCGAAGTTCTTGTCGGCGAGCTCGATCAGATCCGAGAGCTGGTTGAAGCCGATCGTCGAACGCTGGCCGAACAGCGGGTGGTAGTCGGCGCCGTCGAGGTTCATGCGCCGCCCCGCGAGCTGGTAAAAACCCGGAGCGCGCTTCTCGGCGCTCAGGATCAGGCGGCCGTCGCGCATGAAGGACGGCAACAGCTCCTGGTTCAAGAGGAACGTGAGCTGGCGGATCGAGCCGTCGGCGTCCCGGATGTACAGGTTGCTGTTGAGCTTCGAGGGATCGGCCGGGGTGCGCTGCGGCCCCTGGTAGGTGAACGACGAGGTGTTGGCGATGTTGCCGCGCGTGGACACGAACACGATCCGCCCGTCGGGGGCGAACGCCGGATCGAGATTGTGAACGAGCTCGCCGTTGTCGAGCACGGGCGCGCCCTTATCGTCCACGGGCGAAGCGTCGATGTCCGGCTCGACCTGGCAGGCGCCGTTGTCGACGACGTAGATCCGGAACGGCTCTGCCGCGCCGGTGCGCGCCGAGAACGCGACACGCGTGCCGTCCCACGACACGGCAGGGCGCCGCGCCTCGCTCCCCGCCGGATCCAGGCCGCACGCCGCGGACAAGCTGGTCTCGGCGCCGACCGTGAGCGCACCGTCTTCGGCGCGGGTCAGCGCTGCGCGGATCACCTCGGCACCCGGCTCGAACTCGGCCCAGTCCTGCGGTGTGTCAGCGCCCGTCTTGGGCGGCCTGCGCACGAACACGATGCCGCTGAGCGGCTCCGCGGTCCCGAGGCGCGCCTCGCGCTCCTTGCGGATCCAGGCCGAGAGCACGCAATACGGCTCCTGCTCGTCGATCGGGCCGGTCTCGGCCGCGGCCATGTCGCACGTGGCACCGTTGCCGAACAATGCGCCGCCGCGATGCAGGATCCCGCCGAGCCCCGGCGACAGGTTCTTGCGGATGATGCGGCTCGCGCGCGGATCCGGCGACTCGAGCGCGACCTGCTCGAGCGACAGCTCGTAGTTCTTGCGCGTGGGTGCCAGCCCGAAATGGCCGCCCGAGCCGCCGCGCAGGCGGTAGTCGTGAAACATCGCCGCCGAGTGACAGTTGAGCTGCATGCAGCCGCGCTTCACCAGCATCGGCTGCACGCGATCCGCGAAGAACTCGAAGCCCGGATCGGCCGGCACGCGCGAAGGGCCGGCTTTGGCCCGCGCCCACTCCAGGATCTTCTGGTACTGGAGGTCCTCGATCGAATCGAAGATCGCGCCGCCCTCGTGGTAGGTACCGCCCGACGTGCCCGCCAGCACGCGCCGCAGGATCTCGCTCGCTTCCGGATCGCTCGAGAGGTAGTCGGCGGCCGCGAAGTAGTTCCAGCGGCTCTGCTCGTCGGAGGTGCCGCACGTAAGGTAGAGCGCGTTCGCCTGCGCGCCGTGGCAATTTCCGGCCGCGCAGCTCTGGCCCAGGATCGTGTTCACGCCCGAGGTGAACACGGCGTAGTCGGCGGACGCCGGATTGCTGCCCGGGTCGAAGGCGGGGTGCTTGCCCACGGTGGTCGGGCACGGCGCGTTCGGCCGCGCGGAGTGGTCGATGCTGGCGTTGTTCTCGGCGGCGCCGTTCTTGATCCAGCTGTCGATGGTGGTGAAGGCAGGGCTCGTGAAGTCGACGCCCTGATCGCCGACGTGCGCGATGCGCGTGGTGATGGTCACCGGCTCGACCGACTTCCACGACGTGAGGCCTACCTTGAAGTCGGGCACGACCTTGAGCAGCAGCCCGGGTACGCCGTAGGGGCCGTAGGTCGTGAGCAGATCGCGCCGGAGCGCGAGGTCCTCGTAGGTGTCGAAGCTCAGGTTGCCGAGGGCGTGGCGCTGATCCTCGGATTTCACGTGACAACCCGAGCGCGTCGGGCTCGCAGCGCACGACTCGTGGAGGATCGGCTCGACGCGACGCGAGTAGAAGGTCGTTTCGGCCGGCTCGTCCTCACGCTCCGAGCAGCCCCCGAGCGCGACCAAGAAAGACGAACACAGCGCAACCCGGGCGAGCACGGCGCCGGTAACGCCGGTGAAATGCATGACGCGAGAGGCTATCACGATGTTTCGAAAAGACACGGGTTCGGCGCTGTCCGAACCCGTGTCGCGTGTGAGAGCGCCGTCGCCGACCAGCACCAACTAGAGCCGGAGCAGCGCGACCGCGGCCGCGCTGCGCACGACCTCGCTCGGACTCTTGGCTTGCGCTTGCACGGTCGGCCGCGCCTCGGAGTCGCCGATCTGGCCCAACGCCCAAATCGCCGCAGCGCGCACATCGTCCGACTCTTCGTCACTTCCTGCGAGCGCGATCAAGCCGACCACGGCGTCGCCGACGCGCATCGAGCCGAGCGTCTCGGCCGCGCGCTTGCGCACGTCCGGCGAATCGTCGCCCAGCAACGCCACGACCTTGTCGATGCTCGAGAACACGTTGACTCGACCGGCCGCGTGCAGGGCTGCCATCTTCACGCCCACGTCGGTGTCTTCGAGCGCGCGACCGAGCTCGGCATCGGGGCCTTCTCGATTCAGCCGCTCGAGCGCCTTGACCGCCGACCTGCGCACCGCAGGCGACGCGTCGCTCACGGCGGCGAGCGCCACGTGCTTCACGCCCGCGGGGTTCAAGAACTCCCCCACTGCATCGGCGGCGTAGGCGCGCTCGTTGTCGGTGCCGGTCTTGAGCTTGTCCACGACCTGCGAGTAGATCTGCCCCGGCCCGAACACGCCGAAGATCCGCCGCCGCAGCCACCACGCGCTGATCTCGCGGTTCTTGGCCTCGGTGCTGTAGAGCAGCTTGCTCACGTACGGGATGCAGGCCAGGCACTCGACCTTCTCGCCGTGCTCGAGCACCTTCCAGATCTTCGAGGGCGAGATGTTCTTGGCCTTGAGCGAAGCCAGCAGGGTGCGCTGCGGCGTCACGTCCTCGAGCGAGTTCGGCTTCAGGTTGTCGTAGAACTTGGCGCGGCCTTGCAGGACGCGCTCGCTCTTCTGCTGCGCCTCCTGCGCGGAGACCGGCGAAGAGGCGAGGAGCCCGGCGCCGAGCGCCGTCACGAGTAGGGTACGACCGATGGTCATGGTGGTTCCTCAGATGCCTTTCAGTATTCTTTCCCGGCGACCGGGTCGTTCGTGGACGGTTGGAAGGCCGTGTTCTGGCGCGCGTAGAACTGGCCACCCATATCGATGGCGCGGATCAGCATCTTGAGCTCGTCGCGGGTGAGCCCCGCCGCCGCGGCGTGATCGCTGCGCGAGCCGCCGGCGATGTTCGGATCCGAGAACGCCTCGCCCAGCGGCCAGGCATACTTCGTCGGTGCGAGCGACGAGCTGACGTTCAGCTTCTCGATCACCGCGCTGTTGCGGGCGTCGCTCGGCAGCGCCCACTTCGGCGGCAGCGTGCCGGTGATCTCGGCGTCTTCCATCTCCATTTCCATGGCCGCCGGGTAGAACAGCGAGACGTAGCTGGCCGGATAGGTGCGGGTTTCGCGGTCGTAGGTGACGGTGATCGGACGCGACGACAGATCGAGGCGCGGCAGCTGGTACTCGGTCTGCTCCATGGTCATCTCGTTCGTGAACGTGACCGTATAGAACTCCTGCGGAGCGTTGCCGTTCGTGGTCTCGTTGTGGCAGCTCGAGCACTTGGCATCGAGCACCTTCTGGATCTCGTTCGGGTTCGCCGCGTCGTCGGCGTAGGCCCACGGATACTCGGTGCGCTGCAGCACCGGCACGATGAACCTCTCCGCGCCGCGGCCGGACGCGGCCGTCAGGGCCTGACCGGCACCGACGTTCTTGCCCGTACGGTCCTCGTGGCAACCGCCGCAGACGCGGCTTTCGCCGGGCATGCCCTGGATCCAGGTGGTCTGGCTGCGGATCGACAGGTCGAATTCGTCGATCGGCTGCAGATGGACGGGCACGTAGGGCGGGATTTCCGCGAGCCAGGAGCCGTCGCTTTCCACCGTGGCCTCGCCGAGTAACGCGGCGCCCTCGGCCATGGTCAGACCGAACATGGTCTGGTTCGCGGCTTCACTCGAGAAGCCCTCGATGATGCGCACCTTCTTGGCGTGACCGAGGGCCTCTTCGATCGGCGTGTCGTCGAACTGCGCGCCGCTCACGCGCTCCCCGTGCTTCGAGCCGAGCGACGTCAGCGTCACGTCGATCGAGCCGAAGCTCGCGGGCAAGCTGGCATCCACTGCGTCCTGGCGCGGCGCGATCAGGCTGGGCTCGGGGCGCTTGATCACTGGCTTGGCGTAGAGCTCCCAGCTGGTCTCGTAGTTCTGCACGAGCTGCGGCTTGCGGCTCTTCATGTCGAACACGAACACGCCGTAGTCGGGGGGCGTGCGGATCAACTCGCTGATCTCGTTCACGGGCCCCTGCGCCCACGACACGAGCACGTTGCCGTCCGGCAGCGCGCTCGGAGAGCGGTAGCGTCCGATCAAATCCGCGGACGGGGCGTCGTCCGTGGGTACGTCCGGCGTCAGGTTCGAATAGGCGGCGGAGCCCTCTTTCTCCTCGTCGAACACCAGCTCGTCGTGCGCCGAGCGGGCGTCGAGCTGCACCAGAGCGCCGGCCTGGATCGTGTTCTCGCGCTCGGTGGCGATTGCGTAGAACACGTTCGGCGTCTCGGACTCGGTCACCTGCACCAGCGAGTTGGCCGGCTTGCCGTGCTGACCGCCCAGCGCGACCATCTGTGTGCAGTCCGGGTTCATCGTGAACAGCTTCACGTCGTTCACGTTCTCGAGGTGCTCCCAGCGCGAGAACCCGACGCGCCCGTCGTGGGTCGGGAACAACGTCACCGTGTGCGACAGGTTCTGCGAGCACAGCTTGCGATCTGCGTCGCCGCCCTCGAGCGTAATCGTCGCGAGCTGCGTCACCACGCGGCCGTGGTTGTACTCGTCGGCGCGCGTGCCCATCTCGGTGTAGGGCTGGTTCGTGGTGAAGGCGATGCGGCCCCCGGCAAGAAAGATCGCGTTCTGGTCGTCGTAGGGACCGAACGTGAGCTGGGTGATGGCGAAGCGACCGGCGTCCGACGTAAGCGGCGCCCAGTACACGTGGTAGTCGTCGTTCTCACCGCGCTTCATGGTGAACACGACCTTGGTCGCGTCGTGACTCACGTCGACGCTGGAGACGTCGGCCGTCGGATAGTCGGCGATGATATTTTCGACGTTGCCCGTGGTGAGGTCGAACAGCTCGAGCCGGCCCCCCGGGACGAAGCGCCCGTAGTCCATCACCTGGCCCATGCCGCCGGCCACGTCGATCCGGATCTCGGCGCCGTCGAGCTCGGTGTGCTGCCGCACGGCGTAGACAATCCGGGTGACGCCCGAGGTGTCCGGCGACGAGTCGTCGGAGCAACCTGCGAGCCCCAGCGAAGCCAGCAGCACGAGGCCACTGACAGGAGTGAGAGAGAGCGAACGCTTCATTCGGAGCTCCTGGCGCGAAGGCCGGTAGAAACCTGCGCAGAGGGAAAGCACGAAGCGAGCCATCGAATAACCACGTGATTACAAGGAGTTAAGACGCGACAACGAGGGCCACCGCCCCCAGCTCGCGAGAAACGGGGGGGTTCAGACCCCCTTCGAGCGTGCTCCCGAACCTGCGCACGCGGTCGAGCGTACTAGGCTCCGGCCGCCGTGGAACTCACTTTCGACGCTACTTCCGGTCTGCTTCCCGCCATCGCTCAGGATCGTTTGACCGGACAGATCCGCATGGTTGCCTACATGAACCGCGAAGCGCTGGAGCGGACGCTCGCGACGGGCAACGCCACCTTCTGGAGCCGCAGCCGGCAGGCGCTGTGGACCAAGGGTGAAACCAGCGGGCATGTGCTGCGCGTGCACTCCGTGCTGTGCGACTGCGACGCCGACACCGTGCTCTTGCTCGTGGATCCCGACGGCCCGAGCTGCCACACCGGGCGGCCGAGCTGCTTCTTCCGTAAGTACGAGGACGGCGAGTGGCGGGAGCAGCCGGTCGACGCGCGCCCCTTCCTGCACGAGCTCGAGGCAGTGATCGAAGCACGCCAAAAGAGCACCGCGGAGAAGAGCTACACGCGCTCCCTGCTCGACGGAGGGCCGGCCAAGATCGGCTCCAAAATCCGCGAAGAAGCCGACGAGCTTTCGCGGGCCATCGCCGACGAGAGCGACGACCGGGTCCTCAGCGAGGCCGGGGATCTGCTGTTTCACGTCCTGGTCGGGCTGCGCCAGCGCGGCCTCGACGTTCGCGGCGTGCTGGACGTGCTCGCCAAGCGCACCGGCACGAGCGGCCACGCCGAGAAGGCGAGCCGCAGCCCGAAGGCCTGAAACTCACAGACAAATCCGGAGTTTGACCGCTCCTCCGCCGCTCGTTATCGTGGGGCGGCTCATGTCGACGAAAGTCCTGGTGTTCGAGAACGATTCGGGATTCGCCGAAGAGCTGCGGAGCGGGCTCGGAAGGCTGGGGTGCGAGACCACGGTCGTGGACGACGCCAACGTCGGGTTGCAGACCGCGGCTCAACAGAAGCCCGACCTGATCCTGCTCGCGATCGAGCTTTCTCGGATGAACGGCTTCTCGGTGTGCAACAAGCTGAAGCGCGACCCCAGCTTGAAGAACGTCCCGCTCATCATCATGAGCACCGAGTCTACGGACGAGACGTTCGAGCAGCACAAGCGGTTGCGCACGCGCGCCGACGACTACGTGCACAAGCCGATCGGCTTCGGCACCCTGCTCGAACACATTCAGGCCTTCGTCAAGCTGGATGGCTCGGCGGATGGCGCGGCGGAGCAAGAGTCGATGATCGAGACCGACGTCGGCCTCGGCGCTCCCAGCGTCGATCTGTCCGACGCCGACATCATGAGCGCGCCGATGCCGCGGGTGCGCAGCGTCGCACCGCAGAAGCCGAACCACTCGTCGGCGGCTCCTGCCCCCGACCCGTCCGAGGTCGAGGTGCTGCAGAGCTTGCCTCCGGAAGAAGACGCCATCGAGGTGGCCGAGGCCGAAGTAGACCTGCCGCCCTCGGTCGCTCCGATCGGCGACAACCAGGCAGCGGAAGAAGAGACCGTGGCCCGCTTCTCCGTGTCGGCGGCGATGTTCCGCGAACAGCCGGAGTCGATCGATACGCCGCAGAGCCCCGAGGCCCAGGGCCCCGAAGAAGACACGCGGCCCTACGCCAGTGCGCTCGGGTTGATCCCGGCGGACGTGCTGGCCGACTCCGTTCCCGCGCCGAACCTGCCGCGCGTGAGTGAGCGCCCGCCGCGACCGAGCTCGGTGTCGGCTGGCCCGCCGAGCCTGCGCGACGTCGACAACCCGCGACTC
>JALYWZ010000550.1 GCA_030852505.1 Myxococcota bacterium
CGTGAGCGCCGCCGAGGTGGTGATGACCGTGCTGCACGCCGGCGGCAAGTTCGATCACTCGAGCTACAAGGTCAGCGCGGGGCTGCACGGCGTCGGCGTCAGCGCCGTCAACGCCGTGTCCGAGACGCTGCGTCTCGAGATCCACCGGGAAGGCCGGGTCTGGTTCCAGGAGTATCACCGCGGCGTGCCGGTCGCGCCGATCGCCGCGATCGGCGAGAGCAACACCACGGGCACCAAGACCACTTTCAAGCCCGATCACCAGATCTTCACCAGCACCGAATACAACTACGACACGCTCGCCAACCGCCTGCGCGAGCTCGCGTTCCTGAACTCGGGGCTGATCATCAAGCTGACCGACGAACGCGGCGAGGGTCGCACCGAGACTTACGAGTTCAGGGGCGGCATCCAGGAGTTCGTGTCGCTGCTCAGCAAGACCAAGGAGCCCGTGCACCCGGAGGTCATCGCGTTCACCGGCGATTTCCCGGCGGGCGACGGCAAGGCCGACATCGCGATCGATCTCGCGCTGCAGTGGACCAACAGCTACAGCGATCAGATCCTCTGCTACACGAACAACGTCTTCAACCGCGACGGCGGCACGCACCTCACGGGGTTGCGCGGCGGCCTCACGCGCTCGCTCAACAACTACGGACAGGCCCAAAACCTGTTCAAGGAAGCCAAGAGCGGCCTCACGGGTGACGACGCGCGCGAAGGCGTGGTGTGCATCGTGCACGTCAAGCATCCGGATCCGTCGTTCGACTCGCAGACCAAGAGCAAGCTGGTCTCGAGCGAGGTGAAGGGCATCGTCGAGAACGCGGTCAACGAGAGCCTCGGGCGCTACTTCGAAGAGAACCCGGGCACCGCCCGTAAGATCCTGGAGAAGGCCGTGATCGCCGCCAAGGCGCGCGAAGCGGCGCGCAAGGCGCGCGAGGTCGTGCGCAAGGGCGTGCTCGACAGCACCTCGCTGAGCGGCAAGCTCGCCGACTGTCAGAGCAAGGACCCGGCGCTGAGCGAGCTCTACATCGTCGAGGGCGAGAGCGCCGGCGGCAGCGCCAAGCAGGGGCGGGATCGGCATTTTCAGGCGATTTTGCCGCTAAAAGGCAAGATCCTGAACGTGGAGCGCGCTCGGCTCGACCGCATGTTGTCGTCGCAAGAGGTGACGACGCTGATCAGCGCGCTCGGCTGCGGTATGGACGAGAACGGTCTGTTCGACCTGTCCAAGCTGCGTTACCACCGCGTGATCCTGATGACCGACGCGGACGTCGACGGCAGCCACATTCGGACGCTGCTGCTCACGTTCTTCTACCGGCAGATGCGCGAGCTGATCGAGCGCGGCTACCTGTACATCGCGCAGCCGCCGCTGTTCGGCGTGCGCAAGGGCAAGCGCCACCTGTACATGAAGGACGGGCCCGCGCTCGAGCGCTTCCTCACCGAGAACGGCATCGAGGATCTGACGGTGCAGGCCCAGCGCGGCCCGGCGCTGAGCGGCGTGCCGCTGTTCAACCTGGCCACGCGACTGCGCTCTTTACGCGGGATTCTGGGCAAAATCGACCGCCGCGCCGACGCGCGCGTGGTCGCCGCCTTGCTGCGCACTACCCCGCTCAGCCTGAGCGACTACCGCGACCGCGACAAGGTCGACGCCGCCGCGAAGATCTTGCAAGAGGCGCTCACCGTCCGTTACCCCGACCTGTGCCCGCTCAGCGTCGATGTCGAGTGGGACAAGACGCACGGCGCGGGGCGGCTGATCGCCAAGTTCCGTCCCGGCTCTTCGTCGCGCCCGGCGACGCTCGACTGGGAGCTCGCGGAGTCCGCCGAGTACCAGGAGCTGCTCTCGATCTGGGAGGACATTCGCTCGATCGGCCCGGCGCCGTACACCGTGCGCGTCGGCTCGCACGACCCGCAAACGCTGCCTGATCCCGAAGCGCTCGAGGCCTTCATCACCGAGCGCGGCCGCAAGGGCATGACCATCACGCGCTACAAGGGCCTCGGTGAAATGAATGCCGAGCAGCTCTGGGACACCACCATGAGCCCCGACGCCCGCACGCTGCTCCAGGTCAAGATCCACGACCCGGTCCGCGCGGACGAGCTCTTCAGCGTGCTGATGGGCGACCAGGTCGAACCGCGGCGCCAGTTCATCGAAGAGAACGCGCTGAACGTCCGCAACCTCGATATTTAGCGACTCGCGCGACGCAACCAGGTCGCTGCCCTGCCGATGAGAGGGCGTGCAGGGCGCCCGAGCTCGACGCGGCAGCAGATTTTCCGACCCCGACGCGGATCTGTTCGTGGTCCGCCGGGCGCGCTTGGTGCGGCGCGACGGTGTGGCGATCTCCGGGTTCGGTCCGAGGATCTTTCGCTTCGGTCCGTTCGAGCTCGACGAGAGTCGCTTCGAGCTGCGGCGGGGCGGGCGGGCCGTGCGCCTGTCGCGCCGCGTATTCGACGTGCTGGTGTTCCTGGCCGAAAACGCCTCGCGCACCGTGAGCCGGCGCGAGCTGATCGAGGGACCCTACCGCGGCGCGGAGGTCACGAGCTCGGCCTTGTCCCGCACGGTGCACCTCGCTCGCAAAGCACTCGGTGAGGATCCCAAGACACCGCAGCTGATCCGCACCGTGCGCCGCGAGGGCTTTCGCTTCGTGCCGCCCGCGGAGAGCCGTGCACGAAAGCTCAGGTTGCCTTGAGCGCGTCGAAACCGCCCGGGCTGCGGATCAACGGCGGGTTCGTACCGCCGTGGATGAAGTCCTCGGTCTTGTCGTACATGCCGAACTTCGCCACCTCGGCGGGGCCGTTTTTCAGCGGAAAACCGTCGTCCCCCGCCTTCACCCCCAGGGCGTTCATCAGGTTCACGTAGTACTTGTTGATTGGAGCGTTGGCGAAGGCCGGATCGGTGCCGGTGGTCGGCGCGGAGCCACCTACCATGTTCGACGAGTCCGGCGTGCACGCGGACTCGCTGTTGCCGTTGCTCAGATCTTCCCGGCCATCCTCGACGTTGATGGCCCAGCCGGTCTTGAAGTATCCGCCGCCGCTGCCGGCTTGCACGATCGGGATGTTGTTGAGGTTGTGCGCGCTGCCATCCGACATCTCCTGGAACCAGACCGCGATCGACTCGTCGAGCAGGCCGAACGCGTCGAGCTGACCGACCAAATGCGCGAACTTCCGAGCGTAAAAGTCGTCGATCTTGAGCAGCAGCGCGATCACGTCCTCCACGCACGGGCCGGCCATCCCTGCGTTGCCGACGCGGTGCGCGAGGCCGGTGCTCTCGTAGTCGATGCCGAGCGCGCTGAACACGTACGCGAACGGATACTTCAGGAAAATGACGGGGTTTGCGTTACACAGCGCCGCCAAAACCGCGAGGTTCGAATGCAGATCCGCGCCGTCGAGCTCGCCCGTGACCTTTCCCGCGACCCGATCCGACGGACCCGTGCCCGTCGCCAGCGTGCTCAGCGACCCTTCGGACAGGCTGAGCGCGCTGGCGTTGTCTGCGGTGCATTGCGCGGACGCCATGACTCCACCGGTCTCGTGCAGCAGCTCTTTCCAGGCTGCGAGCTTGAGGCGATCGGCCTGGCTCATGTCGTAGCGCTCGAGGGTCTCCAGATCGTCGCGCACGAGATCGACGATGCTCCGGCCGCGAATGGCTTGGTACGTATCCGTCGTCATTGCACCGGGCCGAAAAACCCCGGTCAACGTGCTGAACACCTCGAGCGGGTTGCCGTAGCCGGGAAAGGGCATCTCGGGCGCCGAATACGAGATCCCCGTCATCGGGTTGTCGTTGAGCCCGCCCACTCGCAGGAACAGCGGAGCGCCCCCCGGGCTCAGCTGCTCGGCGATCACGTGGTCGAGCGAGCGCCCGACCGGCTTGGCATTGAACTTGGTCGCCTGATCGAAGTTGAACGGATCGTCGCTGTTCGGAGTGACCGGCTGACAGGTGAAGTAGCTGGCGTTGGCCTGGAGGTGCGGATCGTTGCCCTGTCCGCGCGACATCTGCGCGTTCCACTCGTTCATCGCTCGGATACCGCGTGGGATCAGCAGCTTGTCCGCATACGGCGCGAGCGGCGCCAGGCTCGTCGCCTCGAGATCCGCCGCGCTGAGCGCGCCGTGGGAGCGCCGAGGGAAGAAGCGCGTCGTGACGCAGCCATTGTGCGTGTACATCACGATCAACCGCTTTGCCGGCGCGGTGGAACCCGAGGCTCCGCGAGCCATTCGGGCCCACACCGAGCCGAGGAACGGCGCTGCCACGGCCGCGCCGCCCAATCCCTTCAGAAAGAGTCTTCGGTTCGAGAGCTTCGCCATCGGTCCCGCCGTCCCGCGCTAGCTCCCTATGCC
>JALYWZ010000090.1 GCA_030852505.1 Myxococcota bacterium
TGCTCGCGTTGCCCAAGGCCGGCCCGCCCGGCGAGCCGTTGAAAGTGCCGTGCCCGCCCGCCGATGCCGCCCTCCGAGGGCGCTAGCTACTCGCGGGGGACGGCGATGTTGTACGGCGAGCTCGGCTTGCGCTCGCCCGTCTTCGCGCGCTGGATCGACTCCAGGATCAAGCGGCGCGCCTCGCTGGCGTCGCCCCAGCCGAGCGGCTTGACCCACTTCTTCGGTTCGAGATCCTTGTAGTGCTCGAAGAAGTGCTGGATCTGTTCGATGGTGATCGTCGGCAGCTGCGTGAAGTCCTGGATGCTCTCGTAGCGGCGCGTGAGGCGCGTGACGGGCACGGCGATGATCTTTTCGTCTACGCCGGCCTCGTCCTGCATCAAGAACACGCCGACCGGGCGCACCGCGACCACGGCGCCCGGCACGATGCCGCGCTGGTTCGCGACCAGCACGTCGATCGGGTCGCCGTCGCCGGACAGCGTGTGCGGCACGAACCCGTAGTTTCCCGGATAACGCATCGAGGTGTAGAGGAAACGGTCCACGACCAGCGTGCCGGCGCGCTTGTCGAGCTCGTATTTGATGGGCTCGCCGCCCACCGGCACTTCCACGATCACATTCACTTCTTCGGGCGGGTTCGCGCCGACCGAAATGGCCTCGATACGCATACTGGTCGTAAGTCTCCGGGTCGGGTTTAGCCCTTGAAACCCCCTTCGTCGAGGTAACGCTGCTCTTCCGGTCGCATCGGCCGGCCGAGGATGCTGTTTCGATGTGGGAACCGTCCGAAGCGGCGCACGATGTCGCGGTGGTGTTCGGCGTGCGAGAGGTGCGGCTCTCCGAGCTGCCTCGCAAGCTCGACCGAGCGCTCCTGGTCTGCGAGGTCCTCGGAGTGGCCGAACGGCAGATACACGAACAGCGCCAGCGGATGCTGCAGGGCTCGGTCGTGTCCGGCTCGGATCGCCTGGTCGGCTACCGTCCGCGCCAGCGCGTCGGTCGCATACATCCGGGGCGTTCCGCGGAACGAATTGCGCGGAAACTGGTCGAGCAGGATGCAGAGCGCCAGCGCTCCGTCAGGCGTTTCGAGCCAGCTTCCGAGCTCACCCCGGGCTGCCGCCTCGTAGAGCGCCAGGAAACGCTCGCGAAATCGGCGGTCGAACTCGGGGTCTTTCGCGAACCACAGGTCGGGCCCGGCCTGCTTCCAGAACTCGACGACCTCGAGCGCTCGTTCCGGAGCGACCGGTGCCCGAACGCGCTCGGGTTCCGCCTCCGCCCCGGCCTGGGCGGCTGAAAAGGCCGGACTACGCCCGCACGCCGCGAGAATCGCCGCCGCCAGCACCATCGATGACTGATGAATCCACATGAATCGTGCTCCTTCGCCCCATGAAATAGGGTCGGGATCGCGATGAATCAAATGATACGATTTCACCAAGTCGATGAATGAAACTGATCTGACGCAAATCGACCTCAACCTGCTGGTGCTGTTCGAAGCCGTGTACCGGGAGCGACACGTGGGCAGCGCGGCCAAGCGCCTGCACGTGTCGTCGTCTGCCGTGAGCCACGGGCTCGGGCGGCTGCGCGAGCTGTTCGACGATCCCTTGTTCCTGCGCAACCCGAAGGGGGTCGTGCCGAGCGCGCGCGCAGAGGCGCTGGCGCAGCCGATCGGGGAGGCGCTGTCGCGCGTGCGGCAAGTGGTCGCGGGCATCGAGCCGTTCGACGCCGCGCGCTCGACGCGCCGCTTCTCGATCGGTGCCGCCGACGCGACTCTCTCGGTGCTGTTGCCGCGTCTGCTCCGGCTGCTCCACCGCGAGGCGCCGCGCATCGACCTCCGCATCCATCACCTACTCCCGATGAACGGGCTCGGCGGGCTCGAAGACGGGAGCTTGGACATTTCGATCCTGGCCCTCGACAACGTGCCGGCTCGCTTTACGACCCGGGTGCTCGCGGAAGAAGAGTTCGTGATCGCGGCCCGCAGAGGGCACCCGTTCTTGCGCGCACCGACCCTGCGACGCTATTGCGAGCTCTCGCACGTGCTCGTGTCGCTCACGGGTGAGAGCGAGGGCTACATCGACGGTGTCTTGGCGGAGCAAGGGTTGTCGCGCCGGGTGGCTCTGACTGTGCCGAACTTTTTCCTCGCGCTCGCAGCAGTCTCCAGCACGGACCTGGTGTCGGCGGTACCGAACAGCCTGCTCACCGAGCAGGGGGCCCGCTTTGGCCTCGCGAGCGTGCGGGCGCCGCTCGCGCTCCGGAGCTGGCAGATGCTCGCGATCGTGCCCGAGGTCGCCCTCGCCGATCCGGGCATCGCCTGGCTGCTCGGTGCCGTGGAGCGCGCTGCTGCCGGGACACGCAAGCGCAGGGCGGGCGCGCGCCAGCGCTGATGGTCATTTGTTTCTGTTTCGACGCATCGCGAGTGCCAGCGCGGACGCGAGTCTGTATCCTCGAGCGAATGACCGAGGGAAGACTGGGCTCTGCGAAGTGGCTTGGCTGGAGCGCGTCGTTGGTCGTGTGGCTGTCGTCGATGGCTTGTGCGCCGCCGCCCGTGGCCAAGGTCTCCGGCCGCTGGGTGTACGCCGCGGGCGACTCGGCGGGAATCGGTAAAGCCTCGACCCCGCGCCTCGCCAACCCGCTCACGCTCAGCGAGGGCGGCGCTTGTTTTCCGCTCGACAAGCTGGACGGCTTGTTCGGGCCGACCTGCGAGGCTCACGAGACCGAAGGGGGAGGGGGCGACGTCCCGCTCGCCGAGCAGGTCAGCGGCGGCGGTTCCGCGCCGGTGCCGCCGCCCGGAGCCGGCTGTGATCCGACGTTGGATCCGACCTGCGGCAATCACCCGCCACCGCGAGAAGTGCGCTGGTATTGCCGCGACCGCGTGGTGATCCGGATCGTGCTGAGCGGCTGCGGCAACAACCAGGCGGCGGTCTCGCAGATCGCCGTGGCCATCGACGGAGAGTGAGAGATGCCGCGATTCGACGACACCGTCGCAGCTTTCCAGGCCCTGCTCGCGCCGCGAGGTTACACGCTGAAGGCGACCGACACCCAGGTCGTGTTCAAGACCCCGCCCTTCGGCACGCCGATCTTCGCCATCCCCGACGTCCACCTGTGCGACGGCCTGGGCGGAGACATCTTCCTCCACGGTGATCCCGAGAAGCCGAAGAAGCTCGCCGCGGTGATGAACGCGATCAAGACCTACCAGGCGCAGCACCCGATGTCGTCGCGCGCGATCCAGCTCGGGGATTGGTTCGACATCTGGCGCGTCGTCGGCCAAGACCCGCGCGACATGACCTACGGCAAGATCCAGAACGTCGTGGCGTTCCGCGAGATCCTCGATCTGGACGCGCAGATCGGGCTCGCCCACACGATCGGCAACCACGACGCCGGGTTCTTGAACAGCCTGCCGGACCGGCGCGCCGCGCAGCCGGCCTTCTTTCGGCTGGGTTTCTGGCTCGGCGCCAACGTCTACGCCCTCCACGGTCACCAGAGCGACATCGAGCCCCCGCCGAACTCGACGTTCGACCAGACCGCCGTCTGGCTCGCCACCGTGATCGGCAAGTTCGTACCCGGCGTCACACGCTTCGAGAGCTACGTCGATCGACTTGACACGGGTCCGGGCATCGGCCGCTGGCTCGTCGATTCTCTGCTCCAGGCCCGCGAAGATCCGAAGCCGCCGGCGCGCGAAAAGGACGAGCGAAACCTACCGAGCACGGTCAAGAGCGGCCGCTTCGTCCAGCGCGAGAAGGTCAACAAGCTGGCCGGCATCGCGCAGCGAGTAGCCGCGTTGCAAGAGTCGAACGGCCGCTCTGCCGACGTGATCATCGTCGGCCATAGCCACGTCCCCGGTGCCGCCTGGACGGACATCTCGGGCAAACCCGTGGTCGTGGTCGACGCAGGCGCCTGGGCCTACGACCAGGCCAATCTCCTGCTCGCCGCGGATGACACGATTGCGGTCTTCGACGTGCAGCGGCGGTAGCTCCACAAGGGAGTTTGGTTTTTCTTGGGGTTCCGGTGCCTGTGCTGCCTCGCGACTCAGGTGACTTGGAAGCAGACCGCGCCGGCCTCGCCGGATTTTGTTTTTGGAGTGCGCCGCCCGCGCCGATCGAGATCTGTCGTGCTAAGCGGGCGAGGTTTGGTCCGACGGATCTTCACGTTCCCACGTCGGAATGCGCTCCCAAGCGCGGACCGACTGACGGCTGACAGCCCCAACCTAGCTGCTCTCGGCGAGCAACAAATCCAAAGCCCGCCGCTTCAGCCGAATGAACTCGTCGTCCGTGATCAATTCGTGCGTGCGCGGGCGGGGCAAGGGGATGGGAAGCTCGGCTTTTACGCGGCCCGGGCGGCGGGTGAGGACCACCACGCGGTCGCTCAGGAACACGGCTTCGTCCACGTCGTGGGTCACGAACACGACGGTCATGTGAAACTCGTGCCAGAGCTCGAGCAGCATCTGTTGCATGCGGAGCCGCGTCTGCGCGTCGAGCGAGCAGAACGGCTCGTCCATCAAGATCACGGGCGGGCGGTTCACGAGCACGCGCGCCAGGTTCACCCGCTGCTGCATCCCACCCGACAGCTGATGCGGGAAGTGCGAGACGAACTCGCCCAGCCCCATCCGCACCAGAATTTGGCGGGAAAGGTCGCGGCGCGTGCGCTTGTCGAGGCCGCCCATCTTCAGACCGAACTCGACGTTTTCGAGCACGGTCTTCCACGGGAACAGCGTGTGTTGCTGAAAGACGACGCCGCGGTCGGGGCCGGGCGCGGTGACACGCCGGGCGTCGACGCGGAGCTCGCCCGCGCTGATCGGCGTGAAGCCGGCAACCGCGCCGATGATCGTAGACTTGCCGCAACCCGACGGCCCGAGCACGGCCAAAAACTCACCGCGGCCGACCTCGAGATCGATCTGGGAGAGCGCCTGAACCGCGGTCTTGCCTTCGCCGAAGTGGATATCGACCCGAGACAGGGAGATGCTGCCGGACTCCGGCGTCACGAGCGCGTTCATGTGGCGTTTGCCTCCGGTTCGAACCACGGCATGAAACGCCGGCCGATCCAGCGAATCGCGAAGCTCGAGCCCATGCCGAGGATCCCGATGCCGATCATGCCCAGCACGATGTTCGGGTACTTCTGCAGCGTGTAGGCCTCCCAAGTGTAGTAGCCGATGCCGAACTGGCCAGAGATCATCTCGGCGGTCACGAGCGAGAACCACGAGGTGCCCATGCCGATGCTTAGCCCGGTCACGATCGCCGGCAGGGCGCCGGGCAGAATCACCTCGCGGAACACGTCGAGGGGCTTCGCGCCGAGCGTGACCGAAGCGTGCACGAGCCGCCGGTCGAGCCCCTCCACCCCGTGGATCGTGCTCAGCAGCACCGGGAAGAACGCGCCGATGAAGGTGATGAACTCCATGCTGCTCTCGGCCGACGCGAACAGCAGGATCGCGATCGGGATCCAGGCGACCGCCGGGATCGGACGGATCACCTCGAGCGGCGGGAGCAGCGCCTGCGCCAGGAGCCGGAAGCGCCCGATCAACAGGCCGAGCCCGACCGAGAGCACGGCCGCGCACGAAAAGCCCACGAACACGCGGCGCAGGCTGTTGCCCACGTGCGCCAGAAACTTCGGAGCCTCGAGCAGCTCGCGCGCTGCCAGCGCCACTTCCGTGGGCGCCGGGATGTTCTCGAAGCGGAAGAAGAAGTCGAGCTCGTAGACCGAGGCCGCCTGCCACGCGGACAGCCACAGCGCGATCGACACGCTGCCGATCGCGACCGAGCGCAAGGTCCCGCGCAGCGCGGCGGAGCGGGTGGCCCGGGCTCGCGCGGGCGGGACGTCGTCCAGCTCGTTCGCGCTGAGCCGGCTCGTAACCGTGGCCGCAACGACGTCGGTGTTCATTTGCTGGAGACGAGGACGCGCTTTCGCGCCGCGTCGTAGCTCGCGACGCTGCCGCCGTTCTGCTTCGCGAAGCCTTCGGCTGCCGTCTTGAGCAGGAAGGCCGAGAGCTCGCCGTCCTTCTCGACGTACCAGACCTTATCGGCGAACAGCTTGTTGCCGCTGCCGCGATCGTGGACGAACGTCACGCGAATCGGCTTGTTTTGTGCCTCGAGCTCCTTCAGCGCCGAGAACGTCGCGGCGACCGTGCTATAGAGGCGCACCTTGGGCTCGCCTTTCACCCAAATCTGTCCGGCGAGCTTCGGGTCCGAGACCTTCGCGCCGGTGTCGACCGCGTTCTCGGTGAACGGCTGCGCGCCGTAGTCTTTGAGGCGCGCCTCGTAGTCGTAGCCGAACTCGGTCGCGGCCTGACGGATGAAGCGGTCGTTCACGTAGCTCGCGACGTCGATCTCCTTGGTGACCTTCTTCAGGACCTTTAGCGCCTCCTGCGCCTTTTCGATGGCCGTTCGGTACTCCGGCTTCAGCGAATAGTCGCGGGTCTGAATGCCCTGCGGCCCGTGGAACGCGTAGTAAACCTCCGCGTCCACGCCGGTCCATTCGGCGAGCCGCTCCGAGAGCTCTTCGGGCTTCTCGCGATACGAGCGGTCGGCCTCCAGGGTGGCCTTCAGGTAAGCCACGACGACTTCGGGGTGTTTTTCAGCGTAATCCGAGCGTACCTGCACGCCGTGGGTGGTGGTCACGCCCGTGGAGCTGCCGTCGTAGATCTTGCGGGCGAAGCCGCGAAACGGGAACAGCTCGCCGAACGGGACGAAGTCGGCGTGAGCGTCGATCTGGTTGGCCTTGAGCGCGCTGCCGGCCACCTCGGGGGTTTGCGTCACGATCTCGACGTCCCGGTTCGGGTCCCACTTCAGATCTTGAAGGGCGCGGATCAACATCGCATGCGCCGTCGAGCCGAAGGGCACCGAGATCTTCTTGCCCTTGAGCTCCGACAGCGACTGCACCCGCGAGGAGGTGGGGACGACGATGGCATTGCCCGCGCCGTTGATACCCCCGGACAGCGTCGAGACGTAGAACGACTGGACCTTGTCGCCGGCGGCCTTCAGCGCCGTCGCGCCGAGCACCGACGGAAAGTCGGCCATCTGCACGATGTCGAGCTGGTTGGCGAGGTACTTGCTGTTGAGCTGCGCGCCGGTAGGCTGATTTTCCCAGCGAATATCGAACTTCACGTTCTGGTACTTGCCGGTCTTCGGCAGGTACTTTTCGAGCAGGTGCAGCTCACGCACCAGAGGTCCGCCCGTGGCGCAGTTGATGGTGGTGTCCTGGGTGCCGATGGCGACGCGCACGGTTTCGACTTCGGCGGTCTTCTCGGGCTTTGCCTGGGCGGACGGCTCGGACCCGGCCGCCGATTTGGAGCGGCAACCGGCAAGGCACGACAGGCCGAGAATCGACACGGCCAGGAGAGGGCGGATCGTCATGCTCAATTTTCCTTCTCGGAACGCTCGAGTTCCTTGGTGATTGACTCGAGCGCGCGGCTCGCGGCCTTGCGCACCTCGATGTCCGGATCACTCGAAAGCTCGCGGAGCCGCGCCAATGCCCGCGGGCTCTTGATCTCGCCGAGCGCATAGGCGGCGGCGCGCCGGAGGTCAGAGGTCTCGCTGCCGAGGAATGCCAGCAGCTCCGTGACGGCCGACAGCGCGGAGAGCCGGCCGAGCGACGCGATCACCTCCTTCTGAACCTGCCAGAAGTCGTCGCGCAGAGCGGCGAGCAGCCCCGGGATCGCGCCGGACAGCCCGGAACGGCCGAGCACGATCGCAGCTTCGGCGCGCACGCGCCAGTCACTGTCGGAGAGCGCCCGCACGAAATCGTCGAGCAAGGCCGGGCCGTTGAAATACCCGAGCGCACCGACTGCGACGCGCCGCACGTTTTCGTCTGGATCGTGGAGCCGCCGGCGCAACGGCTCGACGGACTCGGCGAGTCGCAAGTAGGCGAGGGTGATCACCGCCTCGCGCCGCACGCCGGCCGCGGGATCCTCGAGCGCGCCGAGCAGCGGGGAGACCGCGCGCAGGTCCTTGTTCTCGCGCAGCCCGACCAACAGCCAGCGCCTCACCTCCGGATCCGGATGGTCGAGCGCCGAAAGCAGGTGGGTGACCGTGACCTCCCCGCGAAAGTCCCGCAGCACGGAGCTTGCGGCCTCGCGCACTTCGCGCTCGTTGTCGGACAGGCAACGGATCACGCCGGGCACTGCCCGCTCGTCTCCGAGCTCTTGGAGCAACGAGAGCGCCAGCCGCCGCACCACGGCGTCGCTGTCGGACAGCGCCTCGATCAGCGGTTCGACGCTCTCGATGCCGGCGACGTCCTCGAGCTCCAGGATCGCGATCTGACGGCGTTTGGGGTCGGGGTCGCTCAGTTGTCGGAGCAAAACCTGAGTTTCGGCGAGGTCCATCGGTTGTTCGCGGCGCGCGCTAGCGAAGCAGAAACGGGATCTTCACGGTGATGGCATCTTTCGGGCAGTCGATCTCGCAAGCCAGGCAGTACCAGCACTCGTCGAACGCCATGTGCGACTTGCCGGTAGCGGGGTTGACCGCGAGGCAGTCGACAGGGCACGAGTCGATGCACACGCGGCAGCCGGTGATGCACTTCACCTCGTCCACCACGACCGGCACGTCGAAGCGGCGTAGCGCCTGGGCGTTGCCGGCGGTCTTGGCCTGGGCGGCCTTCACGGATTCACGATCGTCGAGCTCACTCATCGGATTGATCCAGGTCTAGGCGAACAGCGCGTTCGGCTCTTCGATCCGCAAACGGTGGTACGAGCGCAGCTCGCCGGCCTCGAGCGGCACGATGTACGGCGCCACCGGCCGAGTGAGCGCCTCCATCTCGCCGGCTTCGCCGCGTTTCAGGTTGACGTGAACGAACCAGCGTTCGTCGTCCATTTCCGGAAAATCCTGGCGGTAGTGGTAGAGGCCCCAGCGGCTCTCTTTCCGGAACAGCGACGCGCGCGCCGCCATTTCGGCGCAGTCGCGGATGAAGTGGCCTTCGTGGACGCGCATCAGCTCGTGGGGGTTTTGGGCGCCGACCTCTTCCAGCTCCTCCGCTGCGCGGAGAAACAGCTCGAGGCCCGCGCGCAATCGATTTTCGCTCTTCGGCGGCTGCAGGTAGTCGTTGACGAGCCGCCGCACCTTGTACTCGAACTGGTGGTGCGGGATGCCGTTCGGACGCGAGAGCGGGGCGAGCACGCGCGCACGCTCGGCCTCGAGCTGCTCGTCGAGACCGGTGCCGAAGCCCTTGTCTGCGATGTATTCGAGCGCGTGGCCTGCAGCGAGCTTGCCGAAGGTCAGCGCGCCGAGCAGGTAGTTGTGCGGCACCGCGGCCATGTCGCCGGCGGAATACAGGCCCGGAACCGTGGTCTCCGCGCGCTCGTTCACCCACACGCCGGAGCCGCTGTGTCCGCTGCACAGGCCGATCTCGGAGATGTGCATCTCGACCAGATCGTTCGCGTAGCTCTTGCCCCGGCCCTGGTGAAACCGTCCGCGGCTCGGGCGCTCGGTGCGGTGCAGGACGCGCTCGATCTCGGTCAGCGTCTCGGGCGCCAGGTGGTCGAGCTTGAGATAGACCGGGCCGTTCTTCGAGTGCAGCTCGCGATAGAACTCGAGCATCATGTGCCCGCTCCAGTAGTCGCTCTCGATGAAGCGGTGGCCGAGCGCGTTCACGGTGTGTCCGCCGAGCGGGCCCGTCACATAAGCGCAGGCGGGGCCGTTGTAGTCCTTGATCAGCGGGTTGATCTGGAAGCACTCGATGCCGGTGAGCTCGGCGCCGGCGTGGTAGGCGAGCGAGTAGCCGTCGCCCGCGTTGGCCGGGTTTTCGTAGGTGCCGTACAGGTAACCGGAGGCGGGCAGCCCGAGCCGGCCGGAGGCGCCGCAGCACAGGATCACGGCCTTGGCGTGGATCACCACGAATTGCCCGTCGCGCGTGTCGAACCCGAGCACGCCCGCTACCCGATCACCGTCGAGCAACAGCCGCGTCGCCATCACGCGGTTGATCACGCGCACGCCCGTGCGCTTGATCTTGCGCGTCAGGATCCGCTTGAGATCGTAGCCCTCGGGCATCGGCAGCACGTAGCTGCCCTTGTGATGCACCTTCTTGACGTCGAACTCGCCAGCTTCGGTCTTCTGGAACTTCACGCCCCACTGGTCGAGCTCCTCGATCATCGAGTAGCTGTTGACCGCGTATTCCCAGACGGCGCGCTGGTTCACAATGCCGTCGTTGGCCATCGTGATTTCCTTCACGTACTGCTCCGGCGTCGCGTGCCCGGGGATCACCGCGTTGTTCAGGCCGTCCATGCCAATCGCAATCGCACCGCTGCGCTTGATGTGCGCCTTCTCCAGCAAGATCACGCGACCCCGCGGCAAGGCTTGCTGCGCGCGGATGGCCGCGGTCGAACCGGCGCTGCCGCCCCCGACCACGACGATATCGGCTTCGAGAACTGATGCTTGCATTCGCGACCTCGGTCGAGGCTCGCCCTAAGCAAGGCGCGGGCCACGCTGGATCCCGCAGAGTTTCCGGGGGCAGGCTCGGCTGAGTGCTGCGGAAGCGGCAGCCGTGAGCGGGGCGTTGCTGCGCGCGCAGCAGCTTTCGGCGCTCAGCCGAGGAGACGGCGGTTCGGTCGTGCCGATGGCTGGGTGTGCGGGCAGAGCGCGGAAGGTCGCGGCTCGCTCTCTGGCGGGTCGCTCGT
>JALYWZ010000091.1 GCA_030852505.1 Myxococcota bacterium
GTGACCGATCAGCGACGGCGGGATGATTCCCGAAAGCCTTTCGGGCAGGATCGCGCGCGACGCCGATGCGTGTGGGCCGCAAGGCCGCGGGACGAAGCATTTGTTCGGATCCGGGCGCGGCCGTCGCGCGGCGTGGGCGGCTAACCTAGCCCAGCGTCTTTTTGAAGGCTGCGGGGGTCAACGCCTCGAGCGGGAGGTCAATGACGTCGCGGTGCGTGCCGAGCCGTTCGAAGGCCCAGGCGAGATAGGCCTGCGCCGAGACACGCAGTGCGCGACAGGTGGCGATGATGCCGAGCAGAACACAGGCGCGATGTGCGCCTTCGGTGCTGCCGGCGAAGAGCATGTTGAGGCGCAGCTTGGCGACGTTTTGGAACTCGCGCTCGGTAGGCGAGTTGTCGATGGGCACGAGCGGGTCGTCGATGAAGCGGAAGAGAGCGTCGCGATGATTCTTGTAATAAGCGATCGCCGCCGCCAGCGGCTCGGACGGGAGCAGCGTTGGCTTGACGGCGTCCAACCAACGCTCGAAGTCGCGTGCGATAGGGCGAATGTGCTGTTGACGATGCTTCCGGAGGGCGTTGCCGCGTAGGCCGAGCTTCTGCGCTTTCTCTTCCTCGCCGTACATGGCGCCGATGAACGCGCCGCCCTCCGCAGCGAGCACGGGCTGCGTGGCTTCGGCGTCACGAAACTTGCGGCGTCCGTGCGCATTGCAACCAGCTTCGACGACACAGCCCGAAGCGAAGACATCATTGAAGCGGTGCTCGGCGTCGGCAGTGAGTGTGCCGCGAAACGGGCGAAGCTTGGCGACGACGACGTCGCCGTTTTTGGTCGGCTCGTATTGAAAGACAGCAAGCTCATCGTTGCGATAAAGCTCGACGTAGCCGTTGTGCGCCGCCGGAAGCTTGGGGACGATGACCTTGATGCCGGTGCCGTCAGTGGCCATCCACGAGCTCGCCAGCAGCTGCTTCCAATGCAGGCCATCAACGCCGGAGAGCAGATCTGCGGCACGCTCGATGAACGAAACGAGCGTGCTCATCGCGAGCGGGATGCCACGCTCGGCGAGGTCGCGGCGGATGCGATCGAGCGGCGTGAGCAGCCAGAACTTCTGGTACACGAACCACGCGAGCCAGTCGCAGGTGATCTTCGAGCGCTCGTAAGGAGCCGGCAGCGAGCGGAGCGTAGTGCGCTCACCACACGCACGGCAGCGGGAGGTGTAGCGCCGCACGACGCGACGGCGCTGGTGCTCCTTGACGACGTGCAGCTTCTCTTCGTCGAGCACGTCGGCGACATCGAGCGCGTGACCACCGCAGGCAGCGCACGAGTCGGGGCGTAACTCGTGCTCTTCCGTCTCGAGGTGTTTGGGGAGCGGCTTGCGCCCGGTAGGCTTCGCCTTCGGTTTCTCGATGCGCTCGCCTTCGGGCTTCTTGGGCGCCTGGGGGCGCTCGTCGAACGCCCGCCGCTGCTCGCCCTCAACGACGGGCGGGGCTGAGAACGGAGGTGTTTCGGTCGCCGAGCGGGTCTTGCGTTGCTTGCGCTGCGCTACGGCGAGCAACTCGGCGACACGCTCGTTGAGGCGGGCGAGCTGCTCTACGAGTTGCGCATTCTGCTCGAGAACTTGCGTGAGTTGTCGGCGCTGCTGCGCATTCTCTTTTCGCAGCGCTTCCAGCTCGTCCACAGACGAGTACAGATCACACTTGGGGATCTGTGTCGATCGTCTTCTCTAGTTTTTCGAGCCGAGGCCGCCGGTACCAGCCGCGGCGCGCTGCGGTGAAGTCGATGCCGGCCAAGAGCGAGGCGAAGGCCGAGCCGTCGATCGCGATCTGCGGTTTGTCGCCGTCGAACGGCGGCAGCTGAAAACTTCCTGCCTCGAGCCGCTTTGCCAGCAGGCACCAGCCCGAGCCATCGAACCAAAGCGCCTTGGCGAGCCGGCGTCGCTTGTTGAGGAACAGGTACAGATGTCCGTCGACGGGGTCGAGACCGATGCGGCGCACGGCACCGGCGATGGCGTCGAACGAGCCGCGCATGTCGAAGGGCTCGACCGCCACGAACACCCGCACCGTGGGTGGCAGGCTCAGCACGACCGCAGGGCCTCGAGCACCCGGCGCAGCGTCGCGACCGAGGCATCGTCGCCGAACTCGACCCTCGCACCGCCGACGACCAGGGCGTACCGGCCAAGGCTCGGCGCGACCACCGTCGCCGCGGGTACGAGCTCGACCAGCGCGTGGGCCGCCGCTGTCGCCCTCGACCGTGCTTTCCGCCCTCGTGGCGGCGCCGACGTCCCGCGCCGCGCGAGATTCATTTGCCAGGCGTGGAGCGAGCGCCCATCGACGCCGTGTGCCCGCGCCCAATCGCCGGCGCTCAGGCCCCTGCGCTCGGCCGCGCGTAGGCAGCGAACCGCCTCGCGCTCGTCCTCGATTTTGCGTCCGACCGGCAATCGCAACCTCCGTGGTGCGATCCAGCATGAATCCTGGCCGTCTCGAGATCATCCCGCCTTGGCTGATGGGTCACTTCCGGGAGACCTGCTCCTGCTCGACGCGGGTGATGTTGTCGCCGCCGATGCGACGCTCGTAGAAGCCAACGCCCTGCTGACCAACGAGGCGGCCCTCACGGGCGAGAGCACGCCCGTGGAGAAGAATACAGGGCCCGTGCCAAGCGACGCGCCCCTTGCCGAGCGCCGCGACTCTGTCTTCATGGGCACGGCGATCGCCAATGGCACAGGGAGCGCCGTGGTTTTTGCGACCGGAATGAAGACGGAGCTCGGTAAGATCGCTCACCTCCTCGCCACCGCTCAGGACGAAGACACGCCTCTCCAGAAGCGTTTGGCGCGGGTGAGCCGCGTGCTGTTGTTCCTGTGCTTGGCGGTTGTCGCGGCGGTCGCTGCTCTGGGTTTCTCGCGCGGGCTCTCCGCGATGGAGGTGTTCCTCTCGGCCGTCGCATTGGCGGTCGCTGCGGTGCCTGAGGGGCTGCCGGCGGTCGTGACCATCGCACTGGCGCTTGGGGTGCAACGCATGGTCTCGCGCCACGTCCTCGTCAGGCGGTTGCCAGCGGTGGAGACGCTCGGATGCGCGACGGTCATCTGCACAGACAAGACAGGGACACTCACGACAGGTGTAATGAAGGTACGCGAGCTTTGGGGCAAGAACCACAGCGCGCTCCTTCACGCCGCCGCTGCTTGCTGCGACGCCGAGCTCGATACTGAGGAGCGCCAGGGTACCGGGGACCCCACCGAGGTCGCCCTCCTGCTGGGTGCCGCCGAAAGCGGTATCTCCCGCAGACAGATCGAAGAGTCGAATCGTCGCGTCCGGGTGAATCCCTTCGACTCCGAACGAAAGCGCATGTCGGTACTTCGAGGAGACGGCGTCCTCTACGTGAAGGGAGCGGTCGAATCGGTTATCCCGCTCTGCGTCTCGGGGATCGAGGAGGCACGGGCGACGAACCAGTGGATGGCTGAACGTGGTTTGCGTGTCCTCGCCGTTGCGACGGGGCGCGGCGAGCGGGAGGAGCAACTGCGGCTCCTGGGACTCGTCGGGATCGCAGACCCGCCACGGACCGAGGCGATCGATGCGGTCGCGGCAGCGCGCGCGGCCGGCATCCGGACCGTGATGATCACCGGTGACCACCCGGCCACGGCGAAGGCCATCGCCAAGGAGCTCGGGATCCTGAGGCAGGGCGAGGCGCCTGACGAGGTGGTCCACGCGCGAGCGACTCCTGCTGACAAGCTGGAGATCGTTCGGCGGTGGAAGGGACGCGGAGACATCGTCGCGATGACCGGTGATGGCGTCAACGACGCGCCCGCGCTGCGGGAAGCGCACATCGGAGTCGCGATGGGCAGGACCGGGACGGAGGTGACGCGCGAGGCGGCGGACATGATTCTGACCGACGACAATTTCGCGAGCATCGTCGCCGCGGTTCGCGAGGGCCGGGGCATCTTCGACAACATCCGCAAGACCATCGTCTATCTCCTGGCCGGAAATGCGAGCGAGCTCGCCGTGATGCTGGGTGCTGCGCTCGTTGGTCTTCCGCTGCCGCTCTTGCCGCTGCATCTCTTGTGGATCAACCTGGTCACGGATGGGTTGCCGGCGCTCGCGCTGGTGACGGATCCCATCGACGCGGACGTGATGGCGAAGCCACCCCGCAAGCCGGACGAGCCGATGCTCGCGCGTTCACAGTGGACGCTCATCGGCGTGATCGGGTTTCTGGAAGCGACGGTGACGCTGGGCGTCTTCGCGTGGGCGTTAGAGGCTCGCGACCTGACCGAGGCACGCAACCTCGCATTCTCGACGCTCGTGTTCGGCGAGCTCTTTCGAGCATTCGCGGCGCGAAGTCAGGATCGGATCTTCTGGGAGGTTGGAGCCTTCACGAACCTCCGGCTACTCGGGGTCGTCGTCGTCTCAATCTTCCTGCAATTGGGGCTGCATCACATCCCCTGGAGCCAAGACCTGTTCCAGATCGGCGATCTGCCGCTTGCCGACTGTGCTCTCGCCCTGGGTCTCGGGTTGATACCGGTATCCATCCTCGAGCTCACGAAGCTTGCGCGACGGCTAGGACGTCGCAGCAGGCCCCAAGAGCTGCCCGAATGACGGTGACCCAATGAAACAGAGAAAAGCGGTTCATCGAGAGAGAGCGGAGTTGAGCATGCACAAGCACACCGGACATCACGAGCATCGACAAGAGGCCGATGTGCCCCGAGCCGCTGGCTACACCTGCCCGATGCATCCCGACGTTCGTGCTGAGCGCCCCGGGTCCTGTCCGAAGTGTGGAATGGCGCTCGAGCCGGTGTCTCCTCCTGCATCTGCCACCAAGACCGAATGGGTCTGCCCGATGCACCCGGAGATCGTCCGCGACGCTCCGGGAACGTGCCCCATCTGCGGGATGGCGCTCGAGCTTCGAACGGCACTGCCCGCAGAGGAGGAAGCGAATCCAGAGCTGCGCGACATGTCGCGCCGATTCTGGTTCGCGGCGGCGCTCACGATCCCCCTCGTGTTCATCTCTATGGGTCACCTCTTGCCGGGACACCTCATCTCGCGCCTGTTCTCGGCGCGGACCCGGGTGTTCGTCGAGCTCCTGCTCGCGACTCCGGTGTGCCTCTGGGCAGCTTGGCCTTTCTACGTGCGCGCCGTTCAGTCGGTGAGGAACCGAAGCCTCAACATGTTCACGCTAATCGGCCTCGGCGTGTCCGTCGCCTACGTCTACAGCGTGGTCGCGGCCCTCTTGCCAGGGATCTTCCCCACATCCTTCCGCCAGGATGGCGAGGTCTCCGTCTACTTCGAGGCCGCGGCCGTCATCGTGACGCTCATATTGCTCGGGCAGGTTCTCGAGCTACGCGCGCGCACGGCGACCGGTACGGCCATTCGCAAGCTCCTCGGGCTTGCAGCCAAGACCGCGCGCCGCATCCGAGACGATGGCTCCGAGGAGAACGTCCCACTCGAGCTCGTCCACGTGGGCGATCGGCTGCGCGTGCGCCCTGGAGAAAAGGTCCCGGTCGATGGCGTCGTGCTGGAGGGGACGAGCGCCATCGATGAATCGATGGTCTCGGGAGAGCCGATCCCGATCGAGAAGCGTCCGGGCGATCACGTCGTCGGCGCCACCGTCAACGGAACTGGCTCGCTCATCATGCGCGCGGAGAAGGTCGGGGCGGAGACGCTGCTCTCGCGCATCGTCGCGATGGTTGCGGAGGCGCAGCGCAGCCGTGCTCCCATACAGAAGCTCGCAGACGTCGTCTCCGGTTACTTCGTCCCGATCGTCATAGTCATCGCGGTCGCGACCTCCGTCGTGTGGAGCTTGGTCGGCCCCGAGCCCCGTATGGCGCATGCGCTCATCAATGCCGTCGCGGTCCTGATCATTGCCTGCCCCTGCGCGCTCGGTCTCGCCACGCCGATGTCGATCATGGTCGCCACCGGCAAGGGAGCGACCATGGGTGTCCTCTTCAGAAACGCGGAGGCTATCGAGGTCATGCGGAAGGTGGACACGCTCGTCGTCGATAAGACCGGAACGCTCACCGAAGGCAAACCCAAGCTCGTCACGATCCTGCCGACACCGGGTCTCGATGAGCAACGCCTCCTCGGGCTCGTCGCATCGCTCGAGCGCGGCAGCGAGCACCCGCTCGCCGCAGCGATCGTCAGGGGGAGCGAGGAGCGTGGCGTCGTACTCGGCGAAGCGCTGGGCTTCGAGAGCCTCACCGGCAAAGGCGTGCGCGGCACCGTGAATGGTCAAGCAGTGGCCCTCGGGAACCAGAAGCTCATGGACGACCTCGGCGTTGAGCTAGGAGACCTGGTGTCGACGTCGGAGGCGCTTCGGGCCGATGGACAGACAGTCATGTTCGTCGCCGTCGACGGAATGCCAGCGGGTCTGGTGGGCGTCGCGGATCCCATCAAGGAGAGCACGCCCGAAGCCATTCGCGCGTTGCACGAGGAGGGTATCCGCATCGTGATGCTGACCGGTGACAGCCAGACGACCGCGAGTGCGGTGGCCAAGAAGCTCGACATCGACGAGGTCATTGCCGAAGTGCTTCCCGATCAGAAGGTCGACGCCGTGAAAGGGCTTCAGCGCGAAGGCTTCTTCGTGGCGATGGCGGGAGATGGCATCAACGACGCTCCGGCGCTCGCCCAGGCACAAGTGGGCATCGCCATGGGCACGGGTACCGACGTTGCCATGGAAAGCGCTTCGGTGACGCTCGTGAAGGGCGACCTTCGCGGGATCGTCCGCGCTCGCCGCCTGTCACGACAGACGATGCGGAACATCAAGCAGAACCTCTTCTTCGCGTTCGTCTACAACGCGGCGGGCGTGCCGATCGCGGCCGGGGTGCTCTACCCGTTCTTCGGGTTGCTCCTCTCGCCCATCATCGCTGCCGCTGCGATGAGCCTCAGCTCGGTCTCTGTGGTGGGCAATGCGCTGCGCCTCAGGCGATCGGACGTATGAAAGGAGACTTGGACGTGCAGACCGAACCCAAAACACCAACCCAACGAAAGCCCTTCCACATCCCTTGGATGCTGGGGTTCTGCTTTTTTGCTGCGATCGCGCTGTTCTTCCTCTGGGAAGAACACGAGGCGCACATTCTCGGGGCGCTCCCGTACGCGTTGCTCCTTCTCTGCCCGCTTCTCCACCTGCTCATGCACCGCAGGCATGGCGGCCACGGCGCTGGTGGCTCCGGCCACGAGCAGGGCCATGCCGCTCATCGCCACGAAGGAGGCACGCCATGAACCACGGACATGAGATGCCCGCATACGGGCTGTGGACGCTCGTCATCATCAACTCGGCCATCTTCATCATTTTCGCCTTTAGCTTCTTCAAGCCGAAGACGAAGCGTGACTGGCGCACGTTTGGGAGCTTCTCCGCCTTCATCGTCGCGCTCTTCGCCGAGATGTACGGCTTCCCGCTCACCATCTACCTGCTCTCGGGGTGGCTGGCGCAGCGATTCCCGGGCATCGACCCCCTAAACCACGACTTCGGTCATCTTTGGTACACGCTGCTCGGTTTCGAAGGCGATCCGCACTGGAACCCGATGCACATCGCGAGCAACGTGCTCATCGTGGCTGGCTTCTTCCTGCTCTCGGCCGCGTGGAGCATCCTCTTTCGCGCGCAGAGGGCTGGAAAGCTGGCGACAGCCGGCCCCTATGCGTACGTCCGTCATCCCCAGTACGTGGGATTCATCGTCATCATGTTCGGGTTCCTCTTGCAGTGGCCGACGCTCGTCACACTGGTGATGTTCCCCATTCTCGTCGTGGTCTACGTGCGCCTGGCCCACCGCGAGGAACGCGAGGTTCGTACGGACTTCGGCGCTGTCTGGGACGAATATGCCGCGCGCACGCCGGGATTCATCCCATGGACGCGAGGTCAGCAGCGCCGCATCGACGGTGAACGGAACACCCATGTGGCGGAGGAACGAAGGTAGGAAAGCGTTACCTTCATTCAGCACATCGACCTGGAATCTGGAATCGTGAGGAAGCCATGAAACCGCGTGAGTGCCGCGAGCCCCATGAGCGACGCCGGATCGTGCTCACCGGAGGCCCTGGTGCGGGCAAGACGGCCGTACTGGAGCTGATTCGGCAGTACTTCTGCTTGCATGTGAGAGTGCTCCCAGAGGCGGCGGGCGTTGTCTTTGGTGGCGGCTTCCCCCGCGAGGCGAGTGAGGGCGGACGGCGCGCCGCCCAGCGCGCGATCTACTACATCCAGCGTGAGCTCGAGGCAGCGGCGGATGCCGACAACACTGCCATCGTTCTCTGCGATCGAGGGACGGTGGATGGAGCAGCCTACTGGCCTGGCCCCGAGTCATTGTGGGCGTCGGTTGCCAGCACGCACGAAGCCGAGCTCGCCCGCTACGACGCCGTCATCCACCTGCGCACGCCGCCCCTCGACGGCGGCTACAACCAGCAGAACCCGCTGCGCATCGAATCAGCCGTGGAGGCTGCCGCCATCGACCTCCGGATCGCCCGTGAGTGGGAAGGTCATCCTCGGCGCTTCGTGGTCGAAGCCACGCCGGACTTCCTCGCTAAAGGTCGCAGCGCGCTCTCGATTCTTCGTGAAGAGCTGCCCGCGTGCTGCCGCGAGCATGTCGTTACACCCTGGAAGCAACGACGTGACGGGGTGGAGGAGTAACAACGAAAGCGTCACCAACGGCGATTGTCGACTGGTTCTCGGAAGAGGGCAGCGCAGCTCGCCGCGCCCCGCGCCAAAGTGGGCGCCCGTTCGCAGCCCTCGCAGGACCGCGCCCCGGAGATCAACAGTCCCGCCCCGCGCGGGACTGCTAAACGCCGGGGCACAGTCCCAAGCTCCTGTTAAATTTCTCTCGGTTCCTCTCTCCCGACGGGACGGAGAAGAGAGCGCGAACCGCGTCCCGGGCACGTTCCACGAGCCCACCATGACGCGCGCGGCGCTCTCCGCGCGAACACGATCGCGGCGCGCGCCGCAGTGGCAGTGCGCAAACCCCTGCGAACTCAGCGGGAAAAAGACGAAGCCCCCGAGGCACGTACCTGGGGGCTCCGTTAACTGCTCCTCGCTGCGAAGTTCGCAAGGAGGAAGAAATGGCTCCAGCTCCTGGACTCGAACCAGGGACCCGGCGGTTAACAGCCGCCTGCTCTACCGACTGAGCTAAGCTGGAATGTCGGGAGCGGGAGACTAGCCAGGGCGAGGATAGGGTCAAGGGTTAGCTGCGCTTGGAGGTGCTTTTGTGCGACGGGCCGGGCTTCGGGTTGACGGCGAGGGGCTGTGCACGCTAGCGCGGGGCGGTGACGCTCGCAGACCGGGAGCCAGAAAAGAAGCTGAACGCGGAAAATGTGCCTTCGCCGGCGAGCGCGGGCGCGTCTGAGTCGGCTGCGTCCGGCTCAGCGGGCGGTGATGAGACAGCGCGAACGGCCGGGCGGGGCGGGCTCGCGGTCGCGTTCGCGAAGGTCTACTTCATCTTGAACGGGCTCGTTCAGCAGATCTTGCTGCCGCGGGTGATGGGGCTCGACGGGTACGGAGCCTGGTCCACCGTCAATTCGATCGCGAGCATCACCTACAACCCCGTGGTGTCGATGTCGATCCAGGGGGTGAGCCGTGCGGTGGCGGCAACTCCCGGGGGTGAGCAGCCGGCGGCGTTGCGACGGGCGCTGAAGGTGCACGCGCTGTTCGCGGTGCTGCTCGGGGCGGCGTTCTGGGTGCTTTCGCCGGTGATCACGGAGTCTGCCGGGGCGCCGCACGTGACGCTCAGTCTCCGGGTGCTGAGCGGGTGCATGGTGCTGTACGGGCTGTACGCGCCGTTGATCGGAGCGCTGAACGGGCAGAAGCGGTTCGTGGTGCAGGCGGCGTTCGACATTCTGGCGGCGACGATGCGCACGATCGGGCTGGTGGTGGGCGCGCATTACCTCGCGAGTCAGGGGTTGGCGGTGGAGGGGGCGGCGTCGGGGTTCGTGCTCGGGCTTTCGCTGGTGTTCGTGGCGGCGCTGGTGGTGGTGGGAGTGGGCCGCGAGGGAGCCGGTGGACCGAGCGTGCGGCAGCATCTCGGGTTCGTGCTGCCGGTGCTCGCCGGCCACGTGCTCTTGAACTTGTTGTTGCAAGCGGATCTGACGTTGCTGCGGCGGTTTTCGGCGGACGCGGCGATGGCTTCGGGGTTGCCGATCACGGCCGCGGATCCGCTGGTCGGCGCGTACCGGGCGACGCAGCTGTTCTCGTTCTTGCCGTATCAGCTGCTGATCGCGGTGAACTTCATTTTGTTTCCGATGCTGGCGTCGGCAGTGCGCGATCAAGACCGGGACGCGATCGCGCGGTACGTCGCGACGGGGGTGCGGATCGCGCTGATGGTGGCCGGGCTGATGGTGAGCGTGACGGCCGGGCTCGCGACTCCCCTGCTCCGGTTGGTGTTCGGCGCGCAGGCGGCGGAGCTGGGCGGGCGCTCGCTGCAGTTGCTCGCGATCGGGTTCGGCGCGTTCGCGATCTTCGGGGTGCTGACGACGGTGCTGAACAGCTTGAAACGGGAGCGCGCGGGGGCGGTGGTGACCGGGCTCGCGGCGGCGCTGGTGATCGCGCTGTGTTTCGCGCGGGTGCGCGGGACGGAGTTCGGGGAAGCGCTGCTGTTCCGGACGGCGATGGCCACCTCGACGGCGATCG
>JALYWZ010000551.1 GCA_030852505.1 Myxococcota bacterium
GCCCCGGCCCCCGCTGCAGGCGGCGCCGCTGGTGCTACGCCGGCCAAGGCCCCGGAAGAGCACAAGCATGAGAATTGACCTCGGACGCTGGCTGCGACTGGCCGTGATGGTTGTCACGGCCACGTTCGCGTTGCCTGCGTACGGCGACGTGGTGCCGCCGTCCGAGCGCGTCGAGCGCATCGAAGAGGTGCCGAAGCCGCTCCGCGGCGTCGACGTGAAGGAGCACCTGGGCCAGATGTTGCCGAAGGGTCTCGCGTTCCGCGACGACACCGGCAAGCACCTCACCCTCGGGGAGGTGTTCGACGGCAAGCATCCCGTGATCCTGACCCTCAACTACTCGAGCTGCCCGATGCTGTGCAGCCTGCAGCTGAACGGGTTGGTCGCGGGCCTGAAGGACGTCGAGCTCGGCCTGAACCAGGATTACCGCATCGTCACGGTCGCGCTGCAGCCGGACGAGCCGGTGGACGTCGGCACGCGCACGCTGAACCGCTACCTCACGCAATACGGTCGCCCGGAAGCGCGCGGCGGCTGGCAGATCCTCGCCGGCTCCGAGCAGAACGTGAAGGCGTTCGCCGACGCGATCGGCTTTTCGTACCACTACGACGCGGACCGCAAGGAGTACGCGCACCCGGCCGCCGTGGTGCTCGCGTCCCCCGACGGCAAGATCTCTCGCTACCTGTACGGTCTCGAGTACGCGCCGAAGACGCTGCGGCTCGGCCTGGTCGAGGCCTCGGAAGGCCGGGTCGGCACCACGATCGATCGGCTGATCCTGTATTGCTACCACTACGATTCCAGCGTGGGCCGCTACGCACCGGTCGCGCAGAAAGTCATGCAGCTCGGCGGTGCCGTGACCGTCGTGTTGCTGGGCATTTTCCTCACGATCCTGTTTCGGGCGGATGCCAGGAAGAAGCGGCACTTCGCCGAGAGACCAGCCACATGATCGAGATCCCGAGCACGTTGCTTTCACTGGTTCAGGAACCGGCGCGCGCGCTGCCGAAGCTCCCGGACTCCGACCATTTTTGGATGCCGGTCGACGCGTCGGTGACGGCGCGAGCGATCGACTGGGTCTACGACTTCCTGTACTGGATGAGCGTCATCTCGTCGGTGATCATCTTCGGCGCGATGGTCTACTTCATCGTCAAGTACAAGGCGAAGCCGCGCAGCGCCAACGAGGTGCCGGAGAGGAGCTCGGACCACAGCACCGTGCTCGAGGTGACGTGGTCGGTGCTGCCGATGTTCGTGCTGGTGGCGATCTTCGTCTGGGGCTTCCAGGGCTACATCGATTTGCGCACGCCTCCCAAGGGCGCGATGGAGATCCGCGCCACGGCACAGAAGTGGAAGTGGCTGTTCACCTATCCCGGCGGCTTGACCGACGACGTGCTGCACGTGCCCGAGGGGCGGCCGGTGCGCATGGTCATCAACTCCACGGACGTGCTGCACGCCCTCTACATCCCGAACTTCCGCGTCAAGATGGACGCCGTCCCGGGCCGCTACACGGACCTCTGGTTCGAAGCCACGAAGGCCGGTGATTTCCCGATCTTCTGCGCGGAGTACTGCGGCACCCAGCACTCCGGTATGTTCTCGCACGTCACCGTTCACGCGGGCGACGGCTACGAGAAGTGGCTGAACGGGCAGAAGAAGAAGCTGCTCGACCTGCCGCCAGAAGAGCTCGGCAAGCTCCTGTACGAGAAGCAGGGCTGCAGCACCTGTCACACCGTCGACGGCACGCCGAAGATCGGCCCGACCTGGAAGGGCCTGTTCGGCAAGGAAGAATCGTTCACCGACGGTTCGAAGCACACCGCCGACGAAAACTACATCCGCGAATCGATCGTCGATCCCAACGCCAAGATCGTCCAGGGCTTCGTGCCCTCGATGCCGACCTATCAAGGCAAGCTCAACGACCGCGAGCTCGACGGCGTCATCGCCTACATCAAGTCTCTGAAGTAGGAGCTCCCATGGCCTCTCCCAGCACCACCGCCGACGCCGTCGTCCCGCGCGCGTCGAGTAGCGACGAAAACTACCTGACCCACGACAAGGGTTTCCTGTCGTGGATCTTCACGCTCGATCACAAGCGGATCGGCGTCATGTACCTGTTCTCGGTGCTGGCGGCGTTCGCGCTCGGTGGCCTGTTCGCCTTGCTCGTGCGCACGGAGCTTCTGGCTCCGGGGCACACGATCATGGATCCGGACACCTACAACCAGATGTTCACCCTGCACGGCGCCGTGATGGTGTTCCTGGTGATCATCCCGGGTATCCCCGCCGCGCTCGGCAACATCATCATGCCGCTCCAGCTCGGCGCGAAGGACGTGGCCTTCCCACGCCTGAACCTGGCGAGCTACCACCTGTGGCTGATCGGCGCGACGTTCATGCTGACGTCGCTCGCGATCAACGCCGTGGATACGGGCTGGACGTTCTACACGCCGTACAGCACCAGCACGGCAACCGCGGTGATCCCGGCGGCGTTCGGCGCGTTCATCCTCGGCTTCAGCTCGATCTTCACGGGTCTGAACTTCATCGTCACGATCCACAAGATGCGGCCTCCGGGCATGACCTGGTTCCGCATGCCGCTCTTCACCTGGGCCCTCTACTCGACGGCGCTGATCCAGGTCCTCGCCACGCCGGTGATCGGCATCACGCTGTTGATGATGATCGTCGAGCGCGCGTTCGGCCTCGGCATCTTCGATCCGGCGCTCGGCGGCGATCCGGTGCTGTTCCAGCACTTCTTCTGGTTCTACTCGCACCCGGCCGTGTACATCATGATCGTGCCGGGCTTCGGCGTGATCAGCGAGATTATCCCGGTTTTCTCGCGCAAGCGCATGTTCGGGTACAAGTTCATCGCGGTCTCGAGCCTGGCGATCGCGCTGCTCGGCTTCCTGGTGTGGGGCCATCACATGTTCACGAGCGGCCAGTCGGTGCTGGCCGGCACGATCTTCAGCGCCATCACCTTCCTGATCGCGATCCCGACGGCCATCAAGGTCTTCAACTGGGTGGCGACCATGTACAAGGGCTCGATTCACCTCGAGACCCCGATGCTGTACGCGCTCGCGTTCTTGTGGGTGTTCACGATCGGCGGCTTGACGGGCCTGTTCTTGGCCGTGATGAGCGTCGACGTTCACCTCCACGACACGTACTTCGTGGTCGCGCACTTCCACTACGTGATGATGGGCGGCGCGATCACCGCGCTGATGGGCGGCATCCACTACTGGTGGCCGAAGGCGTTCGGCAAGATGTACGACGACAAGCTGGGCCGCATCGGCGCACTGTTGGTGTTCGTCGGCTTGAACGTCACGTTCTTCCCGCAGTTCGTGCTGGGCACGCGCGGGATGCCGCGCCGCTACTACAACTACTTGCCGGAGTTCCAGAGCCTGCACCAGCTGTCGACCATCGGCGCCTACGTGCTGGGCTTGGGCTTCCTGCTCACGGCGTTCTACCTGTTTGCCTCGCTGCGCAAGAAGAACAACGACGCACCCAGCAACCCGTGGGGCGGCACGACGCTCGAGTGGCAGACGGTTTCGCCTCCGCCCTACTACAACTTCCACCAACCTCCGGAAGTATTCCAGGGCCCGTACGACGGCTACGAGAACCTCGTCTACGACGACAAGACCAAGGGCTACCTGCCCAAGACTGCGGGTTGAGATAGCGACATGGCGGAACACACTTCGGACGCGCACCCCGAGGCGACCAAGGCGCCGGCACCCCCGGTGCACGCGCACGAGTCTCACGGGCACGACCACGATCACGGTCACAACCCGAACCTCGCGCACCACTTCGACACTCCGCAGCAGCAGTTCGACGCCGGCAAGCTCGGCATCTGGCTGTTCCTGCTGACCGAGGTGTTGTTCTTCTCGGGCCTGTTCTGCGCCTACACCATCTACCGGGCGATGCGCCCGGAGGTGTTCGTTTACGCGCACTACTTCCTGGATACCAAGCTCGGCGCGCTCAACACTTGCGTGCTTTTGATCAGCAGCCTCACGGCTGCCTGGGCCGTGCGCAACGCTCAGCTCGCCGAGACCAAGAAGCTGGTGGTGAACCTGACGATCACCATCGTGTGCGCGTTCACGTTCATGGGCGTCAAGTACGTCGAGTACTCGCACAAGTTCCACGACGGTCTCTTGCCCGGTAAGAACTTCCACCCCAAGGAGCAGGTGTGGGAGACGCACGCGTTCAAGCACAAGCACCCGGAAGCCGCGGAGTACGCGGAGCACCTGGTGAAGCGTGCGGCAGCCAAGTCGGCAGCGGGCGCGGCCATCCCGGCCGTGCCGGCGCCTGGCGCAGCGGTGCCTGCGGC
>JALYWZ010000092.1 GCA_030852505.1 Myxococcota bacterium
CATCAGCCACTTGTGAGCGCCGCACGCCAGGTAGTCCACGCCGAGAGCGTTGGCGTCCAGCGGCACGACGCCGCAGGCCTGAATGGCGTCGACCGCTAGCTCGGCGCCGTAGCGGTGGCAGAGCGCGCCGATCCGCGCGAGCGGCATGCGCAGGCCGGTCTGAAACTGCACGGCGCTGACCGCCACCAGTCGGACGCCCGTCTTCAGGTGTTTTTCGAGCTCCTCGAGCACGGGTTCGAGGTCGCGCACGGCACCGGCCAGCGACACGAACTCGAGCTTCAGCCCGAACAACTCGGCGGCGCGCTGCCACGGTGACACGTTCGCGGGGAACTCGCCGCGGAAGACCACCACGCGCTCGCCGGCTTTCCAGGGCAGGCACCAGGCGAGCTCCAACAGCCCGCGCGTGGTGCCCGAAACGAAGGCCACCTGCTCGGCTGCGGCACCGATCAGACGCGCCACGCTCTGACGCAATCGTTCACGTTGCTCACCGAGCACGGGGAACACGCCGGGACCCTGGGTCGCAACCAGCTCGAGCGTCGCAGCGACGGCCTGCCGCACCGCGTGCGAGGGCGGCGCCACGCCGGCGTAAGCCAGGTACCTCGGCGGGATGCCCAGGTCTTCAGTGAGAGACGGCATGATCACGAGCTGCACGACAACATCGAGCACCCAGGCCGATTTTTGGCCCAATCCGGCCGCTTCTCCGCGAAGCGCTCCTGGTCGGGGCGCTCGTCGAACGGGTGGCGGAGCAGCTCGAGCAGCTCGTTCACCAAGCTCCCGTCCCCTTGCTCAGCGCGCTCGATCGCGAGCTGCGCCACGTAGTTTCGCAGCAGGTATTTGGGGTTCACGAGGTCCATCCGGCGCTTGCGCTCCGCGTCCGTGGTTCCGTCTTCCCGGAGCCGCGTGCGATAGCGTTCGAGCCACGCGGCCAGGCGCTGGCGCGCATCGAGCGGGACGCTCTCGGCGTCGTAGTACGCGACCTCGAGCGCCTCGGCTCCGGGCCCGCTGTTGCATCCGACGTTCGACAGGTGGCGGAAGAACAGCGTCCAGTCCGTCTCGGTGGCGCCCAGCACCTCGAACAGCTCGCCGACCAGCGCGGTGTCGGTCACTCGCGCGGCGCCCGACGGGGTGAGCTCCGCGTCGTCGAAGCGGAGGAGGCCGAGCTTATCGGCCATGCGCCGCTCGTGTGCGCTGCGAAACGCTTCGGCGTAGCCGTTCAGCGCCGCCTCCAGCGCCTCGACGTCCCCGATCAACGGCAACAGCGCATTCGCAAAGCAGGCCAGGTTCCAGTGCGCGACGCGAGGCTGTGTGCCGTAGCGATAGCGACGTCCCGCCCGATCGGTGATGTTCGGCGTGAAATTCGGATCGAACGCGTCGAGAAAGCCATAAGGCCCGTAGTCGATGGTCAGGCCGAGCACCGACATGTTGTCGGTGTTCATCACGCCGTGCACGAAGCCGACGCCCATCCAATCCGCCAAGAGCCGGGCGGTGCGGCGGCACACCTCCGAGAACCAAGCCAGGTAGGCGGCTTGCGACGGCGCGCCGAGCTCCGGGAAGTAGTTGGTGACCACGTAGTCGGCGAGCTTCCGCAGCACCTCGATTTCGTTGCGGTTCGCGAGCAGCTCGAAGTTGCCGAAGCGCAGGAACGACGGCGCGACCCGGCATACGATCGCGCCCGGCTCGGGCCGCGGGTTGCCGTCGTACAGCAGGTCGCGGATCACGTCCTCGCCGGTCCCGACCAGACACAGCGCGCGCGTCGTGGGAATACCGAGGTGATGCATCGCCTCGCTACACAAGAACTCGCGCACCGACGAGCGCATCACCGCGCGGCCGTCGGCGCGCCGCGAATACGGCGTGGGTCCCGCGCCCTTGAGCTGCACTTCCCAGTGCTCGCCGCGGCGGTTTTTCACCTCACCGAGCGTGATCGCGCGTCCGTCTCCGAGCTGCCCCGCCCAGTTGCCGAACTGATGTCCGCCGTAGCAAGCGGAGACCGGGTCCATGCCCGGCAGCAGGCGATTGCCCGAAAAGACCTCGGCGAACTCGGGGCTCGAGAGCAGAGCCGGATCCAGCTCCAGGAGCTCGGCGACCTCGCGCGCTACCGCAAGCGTGCGCGGCGCCTTGACGGGCGTGGGGCGCACCCGCGAGAAGCAGGCCCCGAACACCTGTCGGATCCGGTTCGCGCTCGACGCGTCGATAGGTAGCTCCCGCAGCGCGCGATTGTCGAACTCGAGCATCTGCGGGAACGAATAGCACGCTGAGCCCGAGCTTCAGCCGTGGTCCTCTTTCGACACGGTTTTGACGGCCTCTAAGCGACCGGAACCGGCACACGGCTCTTTGATCACCGGGATCGACTGCAAGTAGCTGAAAATCGCGCCCACTCCTCATCGCTGAAGTCGTCGTAGGCGGGCGGCCGAGCGCGACTCGGCCTCGGTGTGAAGCCGGAACCGAACTCTCCATCTCTTGCGGTCGTGATTCAGGCGGCCTATTTGAGGGGTCCATGAAGTCACTGCTTGCAGTTGCCGCGTTCGTTGCCGCCTCCTCCCCGCTCGGCGTCGCCCTCGCGCAAGATCTGGCGGACGACCCGGGAGCTGCCGTCGCGCACCGTGCGCCGCCGGCGCACCGCGGGTTTCAGATGGCGCTGCGCACGGGCTTCGCGATGCCGTTCGGCAAGGTGCAGGGCGGCGACGCCGAGCAGAAGATGTCGGATTTCGTCAGCGGCCAGGTCCCGCTATTCATCGAAATCGGCGGCAAGCCGATCAAGCAGCTGTTCATCGGCGGCTATCTCGGGTTCGGCGTTGGCGGCGCGGCCGGCGACACCAAGGACGCCTGCGATGACTTCGACGTCGACTGTTACGGCGTTTCGACCCGCTTCGGCGTCGAGGCGCAGTATCACATCCTGCCGGCCGAAGACCTGAACCCGTGGGTGGGCTACGGCCTCGGCTTCGAGGGCGTGGGGCTAGCGGTTCAGGACGGCGACGAGGACGGCAACATCAGCTTCGGGGGCTTCGAGTTCGCACGGCTGAGCGCCGGCGTCGATTTCCGGATCAGCCGCGTCTTCGGTCTGGGCCCGTTCGTGGACTTCTCGCTCGGAAGCTACGGCAGCTACCAGGTGGACGCGCCGCGCTTCACCGACTCCGACGGCGACATCAAAAAGACCGCCATCCACGAGTGGCTGACGCTCGGCGCGCGTTTCGTGTTCTTCCCGTAACGCGGCGCCAGCTCGAAGCTCAGCCCTTGGCAGGCGGCTTGCTCGGCGGCCGCGACGAAACGACGCCGCGCGCGTCGTCCAGGAAGTGGACCGTGCCGGTCTCGAGCTCGTATTCGGCGCCCACCACGCACAGGCGGCCGGCCATCACCAGCTCCTCGAGGATGCGGCTGCCGTGCCGCAGGTGGTCCACGGAGTTTCGCACGTTGGCCCGCATCGCCTCGCGCAGCATGGCGTCCACGCCGCCTTCGATGCTGCCTGGTCGAACCATGCCCTGAATGTGCGGCGTGATGCGATCGGTGATCGCCAGCAGGTTCTTGGACTCGGGCTTTCCGCCCTCGATCGCCTTGACCGTGGCGGTGATCGCTCCGCAGCGCGTGTGACCCATCACCACCACCAGCCGTGAGCCGAACTGCGAGGCGGCGAACTCGATCGAGCCCACCACCGAGGGCGCCACGATGTTGCCGGCGATCCGCACCACGAACAGATCGCCGAAGCCCTGGTCGAACAAGATCTCGACCGGCGTTCGCGAGTCCGAACAGCCGAGCACGATCGCGAACGGACGCTGCGCGACGCTGGCGAGCTGCTCGCTCCAGCCACGCACCCAGGAACCTCCGCCCGCTTCTCGGAAGCGGGTGTTGCCTTGGATCAGGCGATCGAGGGACTCTTCGGGGGTGAGCGCGTCGGGGGTCCAGGTGTTCGGCACGCGCGCCTCATAGCATCGCTATGCCTTGAGGCGGTAGCCGGTCTTGAAGATCCACCAGACGGCGACGCTGGACAGCGACAGGAACACCAGCGTCATCAACAGGCTCACCGAAACGCTGACGTCGGATGCCCCGTAGAAACTCCAGCGAAAACCGCTGACCAGGTACACGACCGGGTTGAACAGCGCGATCTTCTGCCACAGCGGCGGCAGCATCGAGATCGAATAGAAGCTGCCGCCGAGGAAGGTCAGCGGCATGACCACCATCATGGGCACGATCTGGAGCTTCTCGAAGCCGTCCGCCCAGATGCCGATGATGAAGCCGAACAGGCTGAACGAGACCGAGGTCAAGAGCAAGAAGCCGAGCATCCACAGCGGGTGCTCGATCGTGAACGGCACGAACAGCCTGGCCGTCGCCAAGATGATCGTCCCGAGCAAGATCGATTTCGAGGCCGCCGCGCCGACGTAGCCGAGCAAAATCTCGAGCACCGAGATCGGCGCCGACAACACCTCGTAGATCGTGCCCGAAAAGCGCGGCATGTAGATGCCGAACGAGGCGTTCGAAATGCTCTCTGTCAGGATCGACAACATGATCAACCCCGGCACGATGAACGCGCCGTAGCTGACGCCGTCGATGTTCGCCATGCGCGAGCCGATCGCCGAGCCGAACACGATGAAGTAAAGCGACGTGGACAGCACCGGCGAGGCGATGCTCTGCATCACGGTGCGGAAGGTCCGCGCCATCTCGAACTTGTAGATCGCACGTACGGCGTGCAGGTTCATGAGCCGGACCTCACCAGGCTGACGAAGATTTCCTCGAGCGAGCTCTGCTGGGTCGAGAGATCGCGGATTTCTACGCCGCTCTTGCCGAGCTCGGCGAGCAGGCTCGGGATGCCGGTGTCGTCGCTCTGCGTGTCGTAGGTGTAGAGCAGCGACTTGCCGTCGGGTTCCAGGGTGAGCCCGCGGCCGCCGTTCAGCGAGGCCGGCAGCGCCGCGAGCTCGGCCTTGAGCTCGACGCGGAGCTGCTTCTTCCCCATTCTCCGCATGAGCACGTGCTTGTCTTCCACGAGCACGAGCTCTCCCTTGTTGATGACGCCCACGCGATCGGCCATTTCTTCGGCCTCTTCGATGTAGTGCGTGGTCAAGATGATGGTCACTCCGCGCTCGCGAAGCTTTCGAACCATCTCCCACATGCTGCGGCGGAGCTCGACGTCGACGCCCGCCGTCGGCTCGTCCAAAAACAGGATCGACGGCTCGTGCGAGAGCGCCTTGGCGATCAAAACGCGCCGCTTCATGCCGCCCGAAAGCGTCATGATCTTGTTCTTCTTCTTGTCCGACAGCGACAGATCCGACAGCACGCGCTCGAGGTATTCCTGATCCGGCGGCTTGCCGAACAGCCCGCGGCTGAACTTGACCGTGTCCCACACGGTTTCGAACATGTCCGTGTGCAGCTCCTGCGGGACCAGGCCGATCGCTGCGCGCACTCGCCGGTAGTCCTTGGCGATGTCCAGGCCGTCCGCGAGCACGCTGCCCTCGCTCGCCCGGACGATGCCGCAGACGATGTTGATCAGGGTGGTCTTGCCGGCGCCGTTCGGGCCGAGCAGCGCGAACATCTCCCCGCGCCGGATCGACAGGTTCACGCTTTTCAGCGCCTGGAAACCCGAGGCGTAGGTCTTGCTCAGGTTTCGAACTTCGAGGATCGTTTCCACCGGCTGTCCTCAATCGGGCCAGAGCCGAAGGTTGTCAAGCCGCATCCGACGCTGCTGCCCGCACGGGTAGGATCACGACGCGCCCGCGGTCCGCGCGCGCTCGAGCAACAGCGCGCGCTCGCGCTCGTTTTGAGTCAGCGACGCCGCGCGCTCGAAGTCTCGCTTGGCTTCCGCGAAGCGCCCGAGCTTGTGCAGCAAATCGCCGCGTACGCTCGGCAAGAGGTGGTAGCCCCGAAGCATCGGTTCTTTGGTCAAGCGCTCCACGAGCTCGAGGCCCGCCGCAGGCCCCTCGGCCATGGACACCGCGACGGCGCGGTTCAGCTCGATCACGGGAGACGGCGTGAGGTCGAGCAGCCGCGCGTACAGCGCCGCGATCTGCCGCCAGTCCGTGTCGTCGGCGGTGCGCGCGCGCGCATGACAGGCCGCGAGCCCGGCCTGTAGGGCGTAAAAGCCGTCCGCGCCGCCGAGCTCTTCGGCGCGTGCCAGGGCCGAAAGCCCGCGTCGGATCAGGACCTGATCCCAGCGCCCTCGATTCTGCTCCAGGAGCAAGATCGGCGTCCCATCTCGCGCGGTGCGGGCTCGCGAGCGAGAGGCCTGGAGCTCCATCAGCGCCAACAGACCGTGCACCTCCGGCTCCTCGGGCGCGAGCCCCTGCAGGATGCGGCCGAGGCGCAGCGCGTCCTCGCACAGCGCCGGGCGCATCCAGTCGCCGCCCGACGTCGCGGAATAGCCCTCGTTGAAGATCAGGTACACGACCTCGAGCACCGAGGCGAGGCGTTGCGACAGCTCCGGACCGCGCGGGACCTCGAAAGGCACCTTCTGCTCGGCGAGCGTGCGTTTGGCGCGCACGATTCGCTGTGCCACCGTCGGCTCCGGCGTCAGGAACGCCCTCGCGATCTCGTCGGTGGTGAGCCCGCCCAAAAGGCGCAGCGTCAGGGCGACGCGCGCCTCGGTCGACAGCACCGGATGACAGGCGGTGAACACCAACCGCAACAGATCGTCGTCGAAGGGATCGTCGAGCTCGGCTTCGGGCTGCCAGTCGTCGCTCCGAGCTTCGGTCTCGTAGCCAATCGCCTCGTGCTTGCGCTCCACCAGCTTTCTGCGACGCAGCTCGTCGATCGCGCGTCGCTTGGCGGTGGCCATCAGCCAGGCTCCCGGATTGTCGGGAACCCCGGATTCGGGCCAGCGTTCGAGCGCGACGACCAGGGCGTCCTGCGCCAGCTCTTCGGCCAGCCCCACGTCGCGAACCATGCGTGTGAGCCCGGCGATCAGCCGCGATTGCTCGATCCGGAACACGGCGTGGACCGCGCGCTGCGCGTCGGAGACCATCGAGGCCGCCGATCACAGCACTTTCTGCGCGGGGCGCAACGCGAGCGATCCCGGCCGCTCGGCTGAGCCACCCACACCAGAGCAGGATATCTCCGAGAAATTTCGCGCCTTTCGGTGACCGAGCGGGCCTAGGATAACGGAACGAGCGAAGCCGCCAGTACGGCGCCGCTCGGATCCGAGGCGCGGCTCAAGATGTGGAAATTCTCAACCTGGGTGTTCGGGGCAATGACCGTGGCGGCGTGCGGTGGCGCGCAGGGACCAGCCGAGTCCCCGAAGGCCAGTGAGTCCGCTGCACCCGAGCCGGCGCCATCGAGCGAGAAGCCGACGATGGAATCGCAACGCGAGCCGTTCGTCCAAACCTGCCTGAAGAAGGCACGTGCACAGAAGTATTGCGAGTGCGCATTCGAACAGTTCGCGGTGGTGTTCGAGGATGCCGATTTGACCGTCGCGATCGGCGACGACGATCCGCGCCTCAAGGAGCTGCAGAAGAAGACCGTCGCCAATTGCTCGAGCGACGTCGACGAGAAACAGGTGGAGGCGAACTTCCTCGAGGGGTGCATCGACGGCGAACCGAGGAAGCGCGCGTACTGCGAGTGCGCGTGGCCGGCGTTGCGCAAGGATCTCGAGATCGCCGACTTCCTCGGCGACGCCGAGACGTTGCGCTTCTACGCGGCGAAGAAGAAAATGACGGTCACCTGCAAGGGCAAGTACCCGGCCGAGCTCGCCAAGAGCGAGTTCATGACCGGCTGCACTAAAGAGAAGCCGAACGCCGACAAGACCTGCCTGTGCCTGTGGAAGAAGGTGAGCGGCCGCTACCGGGCCGAAGAAATCGCCGCGGGGACGGCCGATCTGAGCGCGATCCCGGGCCTATCCGAGTGCAAGTGACACGGTCCGCGTTTAGCTGACATAAGGCTGTCATTTCGAAAGCGCAGGATGCTCCTGGGTTCGTCACGAGCCCGAAAGGAAGCCCACAGCCATGACCGTTCAGACCTCGAAGCTCTCCCAGAACCCGCAAGGCCTCCAGAAGCACCCGGGCAGCTGCCACTGCGGCCGCGTGCGGTTCGAGGTGGAGCTCGACCTCGCCCAGGGCGGAAGCCGCTGCAACTGTAGCGTTTGCACGAAGATTGCCCCCGTCGCCGGCATCGCGCAGCCCGCACGATTCCAGCTGCTGAGCGGCGAGGCGGAGCTGTCCTCGTACGTTTGGGGGAAGATCTCGGAGCGCTTCTTCTGCCGTCACTGCGGGGTGCACTGCTTCGGGCGGGGGCACCTCGCCGAGGTCGGGGGCGATTTCGTGGCCGTGAACCTGAACACCCTCGATAACGTCGAAATTTCGGCGCTGCCGCTCGTGTATTTCGACGGCCGGCACGACAACTGGCACGCCGGCACCCGGCCCGAGCCCTGGCCGATCCTCGGCTGATCGTTCAGGGATTTGCGCGCCGGCCCCGTTGGTGCCAAAAACGCCGCGCCCGACCTTCGAACCGAACGCCCGTCACGGATTCGCTACGCAATTAGCCCAGAAAAGTCGGGGGGCTAGCGGGGCGACTTCCCTTTCGCGCCGGGTTTCGGTAGTTGGGCCGCTCCCAATCTCTCGGAAAGAACCAACGTGGCAAGCCGCATCCCCCTCGAACGCATCCGCAACATCGGCATCTCGGCGCACATCGACTCCGGCAAGACGACGCTGACCGAGCGCATCCTGTTCTACACCGGTCGGATCCACCGCATCCACGAGGTGCGCGGCAAGGACGGCGTGGGCGCGAAGATGGACTCGATGGAGCTCGAGCGCGAGAAGGGCATCACCATCCAGTCCGCAGCCACGTACTGTGTTTGGAAGGGCTCGCTCGAGCAGTTCCCCGATCACAACGTGAACATCATCGACACGCCCGGCCACGTCGATTTCACGATCGAGGTGGAGCGCGCGCTGCGCGTGCTCGACGGCGCGATCCTGGTGCTCGACTCCGGCAAGGGCGTGCAGAGCCAGTCGATCACGGTCGATCGTCAGATGAAGCGCTACCGCGTGCCGCGCATCGCCTTCGTCAACAAGATGGACAACCCGGGCGCGAACTACGAGCACGTCGCCGACATGCTCAAGGAGAAGCTCGGCCATCACCCGGTCAAGCTCCAGGTACCGATGGGCGCCGAGGACAAGTTCCTGGGCGTGATCGACCCGATCATCGGCAAGGCCTATTTCTTCGACGGTGACGACGGCGAGAAGATCCGCGTCGAAGACCCGCCGGCGGAATACGCGGCGAAAACCAAGGAAGCCCGCCAGGAAATCATCACCCAGGTGGCGGAGGTCGACGACGAGCTGGCCGAGAAGTACCTCGCGGAAGAGCCGGTCTCGGACGAGGAGCTCCGGGCCGCGATCCGCCGCGCCACGCTGGCGCTCAAGATGACGCCGGTGATGTGCGGCTCGGCCTTCCGCAACAAGGGCGTGCAGCTCTTGCTCGACGGCGTGATCATGTACCTGCCGAACCCGACCGAGGTCATGAACGAGGGTCACGATCAGGACAAGGGCGAAGAGAAGGTCGTGATCGAGTCCGACTCGACGAAGCCGTTCATCGGCCTCGCGTTCAAGCTGCAGCAGGACAAGTACGGGCAGCTCACGTACTTCCGCGTCTATCAAGGCTCCGTTACCAGCGGCGACACCATCTACAACGTGTCGAACGAGAACCGAAAGGTGCGCGTGCCGCGCATGTTCCGCATGCACTCGGACGACCGCGAGGAAATCCAGACCGCGGAGGCCGGCGACATCGTGGCGTTCTACGGCGTCGAGGCGAGCTCGGGCGAGACGTTCACGGACGGTAAGGTCAACGTCACGCTGACCTCGATGCACGTGCCGGCCGCGGTGATCTCGCTGGCAGTCGCGCCCAAGGACAGGAGCTCCGAGGCGAACTTCTCGAAGGCCCTGAACCGCTTCACCAAGGAAGATCCGACCTTCCGCGTGCACCAGGACGAGGAGTCGCAACAGACCATCATCAGCGGCATGGGCGAGCTCCACCTCGACATCTACATGGAGCGCATGCGTCGCGAGTACAACTGCGACGTCGTCGCCGGCAAGCCGCAGGTGGCGTACCGCGAGACGATCTCGCAGCGCGCCGAGATCAACTACACCCACAAGAAGCAGACCGGCGGCTCCGGCCAGTACGGCAAGATCGGTGGCTACATCGAGCCGCTGCCCCCGGATGCGGTCGAGACCTACGAGTTCGTGGACGAGATCGTCGGCGGCGTGATCCCGAAGGAGTTCATCCCGGCCTGCGACAAGGGCTTCCGCGAGGCCGTCAAGAAGGGCTCGCTGATCGGCTTCCCGATCGTGGGCGTGCGCGCCGTGCTCAACGACGGCGCCTTCCACGCGGTCGATTCGTCCGAGCAGGCGTTCCGCACCGCGTCGCTGATGGGCTTCCGTGAAGCCTACGCCGAGGCCAAGCCCACGATCCTCGAGCCGATCATGAAGGTCGAGGTCGAAGCGCCGAGCGAGTTCCAGGGCTCGGTCGTCGGTCAGATCAACCAGCGCCGCGGCGTGATCCTCGAGACCGTCACCGGCGAGAACGTGACCATCACCGCCGAGGTGCCGCTGAACACCATGTTCGGCTACTCGACGGACCTTCGCTCCGCGACCC
>JALYWZ010000552.1 GCA_030852505.1 Myxococcota bacterium
GTTCCCGCTGCAGGGGTTCGAAGTCGTGCCGGTTCTCTCGGGCAGGGTCCGCAGCGGGCGCCACACGCTGACGATCGCGACCTTCGGCGCGCTGTGCTTCGCCGCCGTGTTGTACGCAGCGATTCAGCTGACTTGTGTCCGCGCGCTGCCGGGCCTTGGCGGCGCAGCGGCGCCCCTCGGGGATGCGGCCGCCGCGCTCGGCGGCTCCCGGTCGAGCTGGGTCGCGCGCGTCGTATCCGTCGGTGCCAGCGTCTCGGCGCTCGGCATCGCCTTCGGCATGGTCGTGATGACCCCGCGCTACGTCGCCGCGCTCGGCGAGCAGCGCAATGCCCTCGGCTTCTTGGGCCACGTGAACCCTCGCGGCGTACCGAGCGCAGCGCTGCTCGCCACGCTGCTCGCCGTGGTCGTGCTCGGCTCGCTCGAGAGCCTCGAGTCCTTGTTCGTGCTGTCGAGCTCGGCGGTGCTGATCCAGTACCTCGCGGCGTCGGCGTCGCTGATCTGGCTTTCGCTCCAGCGCGCGCACGGCCTCACGCCGCGGTACGTCGCGCCGGCGCTCCTGGCGCTCGGTGCGGTCGGCCTGCTGGCGTCTTCGATCGAGGTCCGGGAGCTACTCGTGCTCGGGGCGTTCCTCGCCGTGGGAGCTCTCGTGCTGCTGGCCTCGCCCGGACGAGAGCGCTAGCAAGGTTCTCATGTGGTTCGACTCGCACTGCCACCTCGACTCTCAATACTTCCCGGGCGAGGCCCAGGCGGCGGCACTCGAGCGCGCCCGGGCAGCGGGCGTCGAGGGCTTCGTTTGCATCGGAGTGGGGGGAGCTGCCGCAATGCGCGAGGCCGTAGCTGCCGCCGAGGCCGACCCGGCCGTCTGGGCCACCGTCGGCGTGCACCCGCACGACGCCACGAGCCTCGATGCGCCGCTCGAGGCCGTGTTGCGCGAATACCTGGCGCACCCCCGCGTCAAAGCTCTCGGGGAAGTGGGGCTCGACCACCACTACGACCATTCGCCGCGGGGCGTGCAACGCGAGGTGTTTGCGCGGATGATCGCGCTGGCCCGCGAAACCCGAAAGCCGCTCGTGATCCACACGCGGGAGGCGCCGCTCGAGACCCTCGAGCTCTTGACCTCGGAGGGCGCGCGCGAGGTGGGCGGGGTCATCCACTGCTTCAGCGAAGATCGGGCCTTCGCCGAGCGCTCCCTCGACCTCGGCTTCGACCTGTCATTCTCCGGCATCGTGACGTTCAAGAGCGCGCGCGCGATCCAGGAGGTTGCGGCGTGGGCGCCGCTCGAGCGTATCCTGCTCGAGACGGACAGCCCCTACCTGGCCCCCGTCCCCGTGCGCGGCAAGCCGTGCGAGCCCTCGCTCTTGGTGCACACGGCGGCCCGCGTCGCGGAGCTGCGCGGCCTCTCGCTTCAGGAGCTGGCGCAGCACACGACCGAGAACACGCGCCGTCGCTTCGGTCTCGCCTGAAACGGCCCGGCCCGTGACCAATCTCGGCCGCTAAGCCGGTAGATGTCCCGTGCTTCCGGCCTGCGTCGGACAAGCCTTGACACCGATCGCGCTCGCCCTTCATATTCCGCGCCCCTCGGCCAAAGTAGCTCAGCTGGTTAGAGCACGCGCTTCATAAGCGTGGGGTCGTCGGTTCAAGTCCGACCTTTGGCACAACGTCTCGCTGCGGTTCGCTCGCGCGGCGGATCTCCGCGGAAACGTCGGCAGTTTGCAGGCGATTTTGAGCGTGGGGTGAATCGCCCCCGTGGCGATCGTTTCCGTGATTTCAGTTCGCCGGGTTTCGATCGGCATGGTAAGAAGAGGGCGCAGGGTCCGTACCGCGGTTTGCCCCCCATACACACCCCCCCAAACAACCCCCCGCCTGCGGTGCGGGCCCTGCATTAACAATCGCCTTCGCCGCTCCCTCAGGCTTCTCGCCTGCGACGGCTCGGGTCGATGGCACGTGCGCCACGGTTTCGTGGACGTCACGAAATCTGCGCTCGCGGAGGCAGGGTGCTCAGCGGCGCCGGGCAGGGACGCCCGCGGCAGGGGCTAAAGGAAGCGCGCCGGCTCGAACGTCCGCTCGCGCCCGCGGCGGCGACACGGGTAGGTGTGCCTGCGTGGCGGGCGCGGCGGACGGCAGCGCGTCAGTTGTTGCCGAACAGGTCGTGGATCTTGGAGTCGAGCGCCATCGCGATCTTGTACAAGCTCGAGATCGAGGGGCTCGATTCAGCTCGTTCGATCTGCGACAGGAGTGAAATGCTGAGCCCGGTGCGACGGCTCATCTGCTTCAACGTCAGCTCCTTGTCCTTGCGCAGGGTGCGGATCGTGTCGCCGATGATCTTGTGCAGCTGCTCTTCGGGCGTGCGGGCCAGGCCCTTCTTCTTCATGACCCGCGACAACACGTCGCGGAACTCGTCCACGTTGAAGGGCTTCTTGATGTAGTCGACCGCGTCGAGCTTCATCGACGCGATCGCCGTCTCGAGGTTCGGGTGTGCCGTGAAGATGATCACGGCGATGTCGCTGTCGACGGAGCGAATGCGCTTCAGGACCTCGATGCCGTCGAGCTTCGGCATCATCAAGTCGAGAATCATCACGTGGTAGTCGCCCTGACGCACCTCGTCTTCGACGAGTGTCGGGTCGCTCAACGCTTTGACGACGAAGCCGTCTTTCTCGAGCAGGGTCTGCATGTACTCGCAGATCGCGCGATCGTCGTCGACGATCAGGATTCGGACGCTCGGTACTTCGATCGCCAAGAGATGCTCCTTCTGTGTGGATCCGTGCGGCTCCGATGTTGCAGTGACACTATAATGCGAATCTTGTTACCACTCCACTATATTTTTAACCGGTTGTTCCTTCGTTCGTAAGAGCTCGAAATCAATGGCGAAATTGTCGGGCGCCGGAGCCGCTTTCGGCGCGCTGTTCCGCTTTTCACGGATGAATGTGACGCGGCCGTGAGTATTCCGTTCGCAGCAAAGCCAATTGCGATCGAGCGGAGTCGTAACGCGCACGATTCTAGTGTCGCGCCCACTCATCAGAGTCGCGCTTCGAACGACGCAAATGCAGTCGTCCCAGGCAGCGGGAAACCGACGGCATCGAAGCGATCCTGAGCCAACACGTTCGCGACGCGCACGCGCACGCTCACGAAGCCCGAGAAGTCCGCTTCGCCGCCGGCTTCCAGGTTGCCTTGTTCGGGGATGACGGCGAGGCCCGCTCGATCCGCGTAACGGCTGGCTTGGTGGATATAGCGCGCAGACAGCGCGACGCGCTCGATGCCTGCGACGTTCAGTGAACGCCTATACGTGACGCCCGGGCTGAACACGAGTCGCGGCAGGAACGGCAGCACGTCGTTGGCGGTGGCGCGTCGCCCGGTCGTGTCGCGCGCGTCGGTCAGGGTGAGCGATGCGTCGAGGCGCAGCCCTGGAAGGGGCTCGGCGCCGAGCTCGAGCTCCGCGCCCACCGTCCGCGAGCGCTCGCGATTTTCGGGGACGACGTAGCCCTGGGCGGTTCGCGAAAACACGATCAGGTCGCGGGTCCAGCGCACGTAACCGGAGGCGCCCAACCACAGCCCGATGCCTGCCACGTCGTGGACGCGAACCCCCGCGTCGAGGCCGAGCGCGCGCTCCGGTTCGAGCCGCGGATTGCCGCGTACGACCGGGGACATCCCGAACAGCTCGCCGAGCGTGGGAGAACGCGCCGTGCGGGCAACGTTGGCGAACGCCACGAGCTTGCCCGCGCGCAGGCTCGGACCCGCGCGGCCGGTGATCGGATGCTCGCTGCAGGCTTCGAGTCGCGACGTTTCCGCGCTCGTGCACTCGACGGCAGCGAGCGCGCGCAGCGACCAAAGCCCCTCGCCGACCTCGCCGGACAGGGACGGTCTGAGGTCGAAGCGTGCGGCTTCGAGCGCGGGGCGGCCGCCCGGAGCGAAGGGGTTTTCGTGGCGCGTCAGCCTTTCCACGCTGGCGTCGAGCGCGGAGCGGAGCCACAGCCGATCGCTTTCGGCGAGCCTCAGCGCGACACTCTGAACGCCGCGCACACCCTTCACGCGCACGTCGTCCGAGCCGAGCAAGAGCTCGAGCCCGGGATCGGTCGCGTGGCTCGCGCTCGTGAGCAGGGTGGTCTGGGCTTCGAACCAGTTACCCTCCGCACCGAGCTCGGTCCGGGCCGTCAGCGCTGCGAGCCGGCGCTGGAGAGATTCGCGGGCGAGGTGGGTCGGGACGTTCGCGAGCCGTCGCGCGCCGCGATCGAGCGAGCCGTGGCTCGCGAGCAGGCCGAGCTGTGTGCGCC
>JALYWZ010000553.1 GCA_030852505.1 Myxococcota bacterium
GTCTCAGGCCCCTCGCGTGCTGGATCTGCTCGCCGGTCGCGACCACGAGCCTCTCTTGCCGTTCACGCCGCCGCGTAGGCTCGTAGAAGAGACGAGCTGGGACGAGCCGGTGGCCGGTGTCGAGCCGCTCGGCTTCGCGCTCCGCGGCTTGCTTTCGCGGCTGTCGGCGCGGCTCCAGGGCCGAGGCGAGGCAGCGGCGGAGATCCATCTGACGATCCACGGCGACCGCGGGCGGGCGCGCTTCCGCGGCGTGCCTGCCGAGCGCTGCTTGCGTTTCACGCTCGCCAAACCGATGTACCGCGAGAGCGATCTGCGGCGCGTGCCCGGCTCGCGCCTCGAGCGCACCTCGCTCGATACGCCGTCGGTCGGCCTGCGCCTGGAAGCCACGCGCCTGACCGAGGCCGTGCCGCGCCAGCTCGAGCTCGAGTCGTTGCTGAACGGCACGAGCGCCGAGGCGGAGGACGAGCTGCCGCTGGTCGTGGCCGAGCTCTGCGCCGATCTGGGAGAAGAGCGCGTCGGCGTGCTCGGCGTGCTCGACTCTCACCGGCCCGAGCAGCGCAGCCAGCTCGCACCGGTCTTCCCCAAAGAGGCGCCCTCGCGAACCGAGCTCAAGAAGACGCGCCCCGCACGCGCTGCTCGCGCTGCTCGCGCGGTACGCCCTTCACCCGCCGCAGTGACGACGGCGCAGGCTTCGGGGGCGTCGTTCGGCCCGCCGACTCGCTTGTTTCCGGAGCCCGTCGAGTTCGAGGCTCCGCTGCGCGTCAGCGCCACGCTGGGCGTGGGCAAGCGCCTGTACGTGATCGAAGCCGTCTCGTTCGAAGCGCGGCTCGAAGCCGTCGAGTGGTGGTCTCACTCGATTTCGCGCGACTACGTCCGCTTCACGCTGCGCGGCTCAACCGGCGTTTGGGAAGCGCTGGCGTTCGTCGATCGCGACACGAACCGCCGGTTTTTGCAGGGTGTGGTCGATTAGCCGGCTCCCCGAAGCCGGACAAACCTCACCGCTCGCGCTACGACCAGTCAAAGACACATGCGCCCCACGGTCCTACTCTTCGACATCGACGGCACCCTGGTCACTACGGGAGGAGCGGGGAGGCGAGCGATGAACCGCGCCTTCGGCGAGCTGCACGGACGGCCCGATGCCCTCGCGCACATTACGCTCGACGGAATGACCGATCGGTTGATCGTGAGACAGGGGCTCGAGGGGATCGGCGTCGAGGCGAGCGAGGCCGCGATCGACCAGCTGCTTTCGACGTACCTCGGCGTGCTCGGCGAGGAGTGCGCGCGCGTGGAGCCCGAACGCTACCGCGTTCATCGCGGCATGCGGGAAGCGATCGCCGCGGCGACCGAGAGCGGTGCCGCGATCGGGCTCGGCACCGGCAACGTGCGGGAAGGCGCGCGGATCAAGCTCGAGCGCGTCGAGCTCCACGCGCATTTCGCGTTCGGCGGCTTCGGTTGCGATGCGGAAGATCGCACGCAGCTGATCCGCATCGGCGCCGAGCGCGGCGCGGCGGCGCTCGGTAAAGAGCGCCCGGCGTGTCGCGTGGTGGTGATCGGCGACACACCGCGCGACGTCGCGGCCGCTGCGGCCATCGGCGCCGAATGCATCGCGGTGGCGACCGGGCGCTTTTCGATCAGCGAGCTGCACGCGAGCGGCGCGGATCACGCGTTCGGCGATCTCTCCGAAGAGAGCGCGCTCGAGACGTTGATCGAAGGGCGTCGCAGCGCGGTTGCTTGAGCGACGAAAACGTCGCAGCGCACATTGCAGAAGTGAAAGGTGCCCTCGCAGCTCTGTACGAGCGGGTGAGTAACCACACGGTGCGCGTACGCAAAACACGCGTAGTTCGAAGAAATTTTCATTCGAATTGTTCTTGGTTTTTCCCCACGGAATCCGCCTGCACTCGGATTTCTCGATGCTAGGTTTTGCGCTGCGTCACTCATGCGTCTTCAGATCCTTCGTGGTTTCCCCAGGCTTTCGACTCGTTCCACACTGCTTGCTGCGTTCGGCCTGGTAAGCGCCGCGACGCTCGCTGGAGGCTGCGCCGCGGAGCTCGCTGATCCCGATGCGTATTCCGCCGCGAGGGGCGGCTCGGCACCGGCGGCAGGCGGGACGTCCAGTACCGTCACGGGCGGGACGTCCAGTACCGTCACGGGCGGGACGTCCAGTACCGTCACGGGCGGCGCGGCTGCAACGGGTGGCTCGAGCAGCGCACCCCCGGCGCTGCCGGCGTGCGTGACCACCGCATTTACGAACGCGACGTGCACGACCTGTCACGCCCCGGCTACCAAGGATTTTTTCGGGGGGCTCGACTTGATGGGGCCCACCGTTACCGAGCGGCTGGTGAACGTCACCGCCGTGAACATGCTGGCAACGAACGCGTCGACTTGCGGCACCAAGCTGATCGATCCCGAAAACCCCGCTCAGAGCGTGCTGCTCAAGCGCATTTCCGGGACCTCGGATTGCGGTCCCGCGATGCCGTCCGGCAATGGCGTGATGGGCTCGGATCTGGAGTGCCTCAAGACCTGGATCATGTCGTTCTGAACGCGGCTGGGGTCCGTCACAGCCGCATGCTAGAGCTTTCGAGCGTCAATCATGAGCAATAGCGCGCTTCAGGGGTCGTCCCGGTTTTGGTCTCGCTCGGCGCTGGTCGCGGCTCTGGGCCCACTCGTCGTGGCGGGGCTGGCAGCCGGTTGCGCCTCCGAGCTCGATGAGCCGGATTCGTACACGGTCGCGGGCGGCGGCGGCGCTGGCCCAACCGGCGGAGTCGCCCCGACCACAGGCGGCATCTCGAACAACGGCGGCAGCACCGGTGGCACCGTCAGCGCAACCGGTGGCGCACCCGTTGCCGGCGCAGCCGCGACCGGAGGCATGATGGGCGCCGGAGCTCCGCCGCTTTCTCCCTGTGTCAAGACGCTCTTTGCCAACAACTGCGCGATGATTTGTCACTCCACCGCGTTCAAGGACAGCTTCGGCGGCCTCGACCTCAGCGGCGACAACGTCGGTGAGCGCCTGCGCAACGCCATGGCTCTGAACAGCATGGCCACGGACAAGGCCGCTTGCGGCAGCAAGCTGATCGACGCGGACAACCCCGCCAACAGCGTGCTCACCAAGCGCGTCGCGGGCAAAGGCGTGTGCGGCCCCGAAATGCCCACGGGCGCGCAGCTCGGCGCTGGCGACGTGAAGTGCATTCAGGACTGGGTGAATACGTTCTGAGCGTCAGCTCCGCTGCTGCTTGAGCAAGTCGCGGATCTCCGTCAACAGCAGCTCCTGCTTCGGCGGCTCGGGCGGAGCGGCGGGCTTGGCTTCCTCTTTGCGGCGCAGGGTGTTGATGATCTTGATCAACGCGAACACGGCGATCGCGACGATCATGAAATCGAAGATCGCCTGGAGGAACACGCCATACTTCAAGGTGACGGCGGGCGTGTCCGGGCCAGCCGCTTCCCGCAGCACGACCTGGAAATGGCTGAAGTCGATGCCGCCGATCAAGAAGCCGAGCGGCGGCATCACCACGTCGGCGACGAGCGACGAGACGATTTTCCCGAAGGCTGCGCCGATGATCACGCCGACCGCCATGTCGACGACGTTGCCCTTCACGGCGAACTGCTTGAACTCGTCCACGATTTTCATTCGCGAAGCTCCCTTGGGCCGCCGACGCTATCGCGATCGTCTGCGGACGGGGCCGGCAAAATCCTCGATCACGCCGGACGGGCTGGGCAAGTCGGCGATCTCATTGGGGTCTCCCGAAGGGCAAGGGAAGGCTTGGACAACTGAGCGCGCGTTCAGTATCACGAAGCCGTCATGTTCGCCGAGCTCCTCGGCTGTTCGTCGTTTTCGTTCCTGCGCGGCGCCTCTCACCCGCACGAGGTCGTGGCGCGAGCCAAGGAGCTCGAGCTCCCCGCATTGGCGCTCTGCGATCGCGACGGACTGTACGGATCGGCGCGCGCTTTTATCGCCGGGCGAGAGCTCTCGCAGCGCGTGATCGTGGGAGCCGAGCTCACGCTCGGCGATGGCAGCCCGCGCCGCGGCGTCGCGGCTCCGAAACGCAAGGTTCCAATCGAGCGGCCGACGCTGGCCCTGTTGGTCGAGAACCACGCGGGCTACCGCAACCTGTGCCGGCTCTTGACCCGCGCTCACGCCGACTTGCCGAAAGGCGAGAGCGAGCTCGAGCTCGGCTGGCTCCGTGATCACTCCGAGGGGTTATTTGCGCTCGTGCCGGCGCCCAAGCGGCCCGGCAGCGCGAGCACGCCGGGGCACGAGCTGCTCGTGTC
>JALYWZ010000554.1 GCA_030852505.1 Myxococcota bacterium
GTCAGGCGCCTTCCGGAGCCGCGCACGTCGGAGGTCTCGCCGCTCTCGAGGTCGTAGGCGACGAGCCCTTGTTCCGTGAGCGCCGATGCGAACAACCCCTTGGGGTCGCTGACCAGCTCGACGGTCTGTCCCGGCAGCTCGGGAACCTTGGCGTTCGCCTCGATACAGCGCAGCTTGGCGAAGCCTTCGCTGAACTCGCAGCCCTTGGGGCGCGAGCGCCCTTCACGCCCCTTCGAGATCAGGACTGCGCGGCCATCGTCGGTGAGAGCGGGACCGGAGATCGCGACGGGCTTGTCGCTGAAGCTCTTCCAGCTCTGCGAGTCGAACGCGGGCGGCGGCGCTGCAGCCGGCACGGGGACGCCGCTCGCGGGCTCGGCTTTGAGCCCCGCGTTCTCGGCCCAGCTCCAGAGCTCGGTGGCAAGGGTTCCGATCGAGCCGTCCGCCGGGAGCGTGCACGAAGACTTCTCTTCGGCGCAGCCGAGCTTCTGCTGCATCTGGCGGCGCATCACCTCCGCCGAGTCCGGAAGCGCAGCGTAGAGCTCGTTCGCATAGCGCTCGCAGCGGGCCGGCCAGGCTTCTTTGTTGCCCGGAGCGCTGCTCGGATTCGCGAGCTGGATCGAGCGCAGCTCTTTGAAGCGCTCCGCGAGCGGCTTTTGTGCCGCCTTGCCCGCCAGACAGGTGGAAAGCGCGCTCCACGCCTTGGGGGATTCGTCCGTGGAACAACCACTGGCGACGGCCGCGAGCGTCGCAGCGCCCGTTACGAACCCGCACCAACCAAGCCCGTTCGAACCGGCGGCCCTCTTCATGGGGCCGACCTTAGGGCATCTCACCCGGCCGCGTAACAGAAACCGTCGCTTTGGCACTGCGTGGGCACAATCGCGCCTTTGCCCGCCAATCCGCGGGCGCTATGTGACGGTGAGAGGAGAAACTCATGCCGTACATCGAAGGGTTCGTGGCTGCTGTTCCGAAGGCCAACAAGGACGTGTACCTCAAGCAGGCGCGTGAGGCCGTCGCCCTCTTCAAGAAGCTCGGCGCGACGCGTGTCGTGGAGTGTTGGGGCGACGACGTGCCGAAGGGCGCGCTCACCGACTTTTACAAGGCGACGCAAGCCAAGGAGGACGAGATCCCGATCTTCAGCTGGATCGAGTACCCGGATCGGGCGACGCGCGACGCGGCGAACAAGAAAATGCACGAAGACGAGCAGATGAAGAGCTCGGAGCTGCCCTTCGACGGCAAGCGCATGTTCTGGGGTGGGTTCGAGCAGATCCTGAACGAGTGAACGCCAGCTCACGCGCGGACGCGGCGCCGCGGGACCCCTTGCTCGCCGATCGACGCTCCGAGTACGGTGTCGCGCCCGTCGCAAAAGCGCGGCGGGCGAAAGGCATTTCATGGCGTCGATGCTCCGCGCTTCGTTGGTTCGCTTGACTCTGTCGGCCCTGTCCCTCGTGCTGCCGTTCACGGTCGGCTGCGAGGACGAAAAGGAGGCGGCCACCCCCGAGAAGGCGGCCGCCTCGGCGGCTCCCGTCGCGACCCCGGCGCCGACCCCGACTCCAACCCCGCCCGAGCCGCCCAAGCCGAGTCCCGACTGTCCCGAAGGGTCGAGCGGTGTCGGTAACTTCGAGGCACCGTGCAAGGGCAGCGGCGCCCAGCGCATGATGGAGGTGAAGTACACGGGGAAAACCGAAGACCAGGGGCCGAAGTTCCAGGTCATCAACAAGAGCAAGTCGCCGATCCTGTACGGCTCCGTCGCGGTTTATTTCTACGACAAGAAGGGCAAGCAGCTCGAGGTCACCGCCGGCGGCAAGCCGAGGCCGATGCAGCTCTGCTCGGGGAACATCTTCGCCGGAGCGGTCAAACCGGACGAGAAGATCTTCGTGTTCTTTTCGTGCGTGAAGAAGGACCACGTCCCCGAGGGCACGGCGGCCATCGAAGCCGAAATCAAAATGGTCGGCTTCACCGACGAGGAGGGCAAGAAGAGCGACCTCTACTGGTCCAACCTGGACCTCGTGCCCGACGAGCGCCCGAAGGGCGGACAGAAGGCCAAGAAGAAGTAGGCGGCGCGAGCAGTCAGCGCCAGTCGATCGCCACTTCGGTGGTCTGTAACGGGCGCGTCCACGACACCCGGCTCTGTTCGGGTGTCGTGTTGACGCCGAACCGAACGCGCAGCGATTGACCCGTCGCGTCGGTCTCGACGCCCTGATCGATGAGCCAGGACGCGAGCGCCGTCGCGAGCTCCCCGATCGACGCGTAACGGCGATCGCGATCTTTTTCGAGACCGCGATCGACGAGCGCAGAAAGCCAGGAATCGCCGCCGCCGTGCTCGAACAGCGGCTTGGGCGCGTCGCCCACGACCTGCGCCAGCACGACCTCGCAGGTTTCGCCATCGAACGGCGGCCGTCCCGCGATCACCTCGTACAGTGTGGCGCAAGCGCTCCAGATGTCTGCGCGGTGATCGATGTCCTCGCGGCCGCTCGCTTGCTCCGGCGACATGTAATAGGGCGTCCCCGAAATCAGCCCGGCTCGAAGCCAGCTCGCGCGCCGGTGGCGTTCGCGAGCGATGCCGAAGTCGAGCACCTTGGGCAGCAGCCTCTGCTGCTCGTCCCTCGCCAGGAACAGGTTCTCGGGCTTCACGTCCTGATGAACGATGCCGTGGGCGTGTGCCATCGACAGCGCTTCGAGCACCGGCAACAGCAATTGCACCGCCTCGGTCGCCGGCAGCTTGCCCTCGCGCGCCAAGGTGCTCGCCAGCGTCTCTCCTTCGAGCCACTCGGTGACGACGCACGGGTCACCCTCCGCGGTCAGGCCGAAGTCGAGCACACGACACACCGCCGGGTGTAACAGCTGAGCCGCCATGCGCGCTTCCGTGAACGCGCGCAGCTGACTGCCGGCGCCGCTCTCGGCGCTGCTCGGCAGCTTCACCGCGACGTCGATATCGAGGGTGCTGTGGCGAGCCAGCCAGACCACACCCATAGTCCCCTCGGCCACCGGCTCCACCAGCTCATACTTGTCGAGAACGAAGCGCCCCGGTCGATACGCTGAAACGTCGGATCGAGACATGCGAGTGATCCTCTCAGCTGAGCAAATTCCGAGCCCGCCGTCCACGGTCGCCGCGCCCGCGTAAATCGCGGGAAATCTCGAAAAAGCTCGCGTGGCGATCCGACGCATGCGGGGCATTCCGCAGCGTGGGGTGGTCTATGGAGCCGTCCAAAATCGCGCTCTCAGGGGATTCCAGCGGGTCTTTTCCGGCATTTGGTGTGTCACGGCCGGTCGTCCAGTGGTAATTTGCGCTTTCACCCGAGCCCCCGGAGGGAAGCGTGACGGCCGCCTACGCTGACGACGATCTCTTTCACGTGCTGGTTTCCGACGACGACATGAAGCGCATGAGCGTCGATCAGCTGGCCGACGCGTTCCGCCTCAGCGTGATCGACGCGTCGACTCTGGTCTGGCAGACCGGGATGAACGGCTGGCGGCGCTTGGGTTCTATCGCCGACGTCGAGCCCGAAGTGGAAGAGGAGCTCGAGACGGCGGTGCTTTGGGCTGCCCCGCCCCCGCCCCCGCCCATCGCCGCGCCACGCAAGCGCACGACCGCTGCCTTCCAGACCACGGCCCCGTATCGAGCGCCTGTCTATCAGGCTCCGGTACATGAGGAGCCGGTCTACTACCAGCCACCGCAGGACTCGCCGGCTTCGTACTTCGAACAGCCTGCATATCGAGCCGCCCCAGCGTACCCGGCCGCCCCGGCGTACCCGGCTGCCCCGGCGTATCCGGCCGCCCCCGCGTATCCCGAGCCGGATCCGTACTACGCGCGGGCGTCGCACCGGGTGACAGCGGACGCCTTCGCGCAGCCCGAGCTGATGGCACCGGTGTACTCGCCCGCGCTGCCCGAACCCGATCCGTACGTGCTGCCGAAGCGGCGCGTCGACATTCCGGAGACGATCGATTTTCGCCGCGCACCGGGCTCGATCCGCTGGGGCCGCTGGTTCGTCGCGCTGCTCGTCATGACGGGCGGCGTGGTCGGCGCCTACCGCCAGAACCTCCTACGTGACGGCGCGCGCAAGCTCGGCATCGAGAGCAGCTATATCGCTGCCGAGCACAGCACGACGGCCTTCGTCAGCGCCAACTCGTCGCCAGGCGTGCGGCGAGTCCTCGAGCGTCTCGCTCTGCTCCCCGGACCGAATGCGACGGCGCTATCCGGCGCGGCACCCGAGCCGGCTCCGCCGTCCTCCAAACCTGCCGCAGCGCCGATCTCTCTGGGTGCGGCGCC